>JACDAE010000794.1 GCA_013695595.1 Ktedonobacteraceae bacterium
CTATACACTAGACCGTGAGACCCTGTACCTGTTAATATAGAGTTATGGGAAGTGGATGATTGAATAAACTGGTTTCCAGTCAGCTAAGGGAGCTAAGATCAACTATTCTCAGATTTTTGTTATTGTAACCGAAAAAATATGAATGAGCCTACTCAATGTACCATCTGTCTGGTCGTAGGGAAGGAAAACCGACATGTTAGAAGTCCTACCTAAAATCGCGAAAATGCAGGCATCATATGCCCTTGGAAAACCGCTTGCACCGCCGATGAATCTCACTATAAGCGTCAGCTACCGCTGCAATTCCCGCTGTAAAACGTGTAATGTATGGCAACGTCCCAATGATGATTTTACATTAGAAGAATATGAAAAGACATTTGCCTCGGTTGGACGAGCCGCTTATTGGTTTACCTTTAGTGGTGGTGAGCCGACACTCCGTAAAGATCTGCCAGAAATGATCGGATTGGCCTATAAATATTGTCGCCCTGGTGTGATCAATATTCCTACAAATGGCATTCAGGACAAGATTATTCCAGGTCGCATTGAAAAAGTTCTGCAAGCTGCCCCTACCTCTGATGTTATCGTCAACCTTTCCCTGGATGGTGTTGGTGAGAAGCACGACCAGGTGCGCGGTGTCAAAGGTAATTTTGAGCGTGCCATGCGTACATATGCTGGACTCAAGGAACTCAAAGGGCGCTACAAGAACTTTACGCTCGGTGTACACACCGTTATATCTAATTTCAACATCGATGAATTTGACAATATCCATAGTTTTGTGCGCAACGAACTTCAGCCGGACAACTTCATCAGTGAGATTGCTGAAGAGCGCGTCGAGCTCGACACCGTTGGTATGGGCATCACGCCGCCTGTCAGTAAGTACCAGCCGGTGATCGAAGGGTTACAACGGGATATTCGCACGGCAGAATATGATGGAACGATTGAGCGTATCACCCAGTCATTCCGTGATCGCTACTACGATATCGTCAAACGTACTCTGACGGAGAAGCGCCAGATTATCCCCTGCCTGGCTGGTATTGCGTCAGCCCAGATTGCCCCGAACGGCGATGTGTGGACCTGCTGCATTCGTGCTGAATCGGTTGGTAACCTGCGTGAGCATAACTACGACTTCAGTTCTGTGTGGAATACACCAAAAGCGCATGATATGCGTCGCAGTATTAAAGCTGGTGAGTGCTATTGCCCATTAGCAAACGCATCTTATACAAACATGCTTTGCCATACACCCACTCTAGCTAGTGTTGGTGTCAAAGTTGCTGGTGGTATCGTTGGTTCGGCGTTGTCCGGCAAAAAAGGTAAGTCATCTAAATTGCGCGACCTGCCTGTGATGAATGCAGCCCATGAAGCCCATGATGAAGAGCAGGTAACGGTCGAGGCATAAAAACGTAGGTGGATCGGGATTTTAGTTGCTCCAATGCAAGATTATATTTACTGCAACTTCGTTTCTTTAGGAAAGAAATCCTAATAGAATAGAAGAAAGCTGAGTTTTGTGGTTCAATAGTTCAGGAAGTGGTATGCTCTTGTTGAACTAACCATGTAGTAAATATAAGGAACCAGTACATGCTTTCCAGGTATGTAGGATGTAACGGAGTTGCTATGACGTCCACATCATTACCTTCTCACCACGGAGGAACTCCTCCATCAGGCATACTGTCTACCTCACCGCTAAATTCTGGTGAAATGCATAGTGACGCATCTAACCTTATGTATAATGGTGAGAAGGAAACAGACGCGGTTGATGCAGAAGTACCTGACAATAAATATATTCAACCGCCAGAGCAAACGTTACAAGGGAAACAGGAGAAAACCCCTCTTAGAGCGCGTATTCGTATCCTACTGATTGATGATCACGATGTTGTGCGTAAGGGAATGTACACGATCTTATCAGAGGAAGAAGATTTTGAAGTTGTGGGACAGGCAAACAACGGCAATGAAGCAATTGCCCTTGCCCGTCAACTGAAACCTGATATTATTCTGCTCGATATTTTCCTGGGGAAAACAAATGGGCTGGATCTGTCACAACAAATACAAAGAGCTTCTGCTGATACGCGCATCGTAATCTTTACAGGTGTTAGCGACCAGGATTATCTCTTTCGTGCTATGCGTATAGGTGTGCATGGATATTTGCAGAAATCGCTGCCACTCGACGATGTGTTGGCAGCCTTGCGTGCAGTGTATAATGGTGAACGTGTCCTCGGTGAGCCGCACGCAATCACTCAGGTGCTCGCTGAATTTAGCCGCCTTACGAAAGAACAGGAGCGCAGTCGTTCTGGCCTGACCGACCTGGAGATTGAACTGGTACGCCTTGCAGCAGAGGGTCGCAGCAACAAAGAAATTGCTTCGCGCCAGTTCTGGAGTGAAGTTACTGTGAAGCGGAAAATGCAGGATATCTACCGTAAACTACAGGCAACCGATCGAGCGCAGGCAGTCGCCGAAGCCATGCGTATGGGCCTGATTTAAATAAGCGTTTATCACTATAGAACGTTCAACATACAGAGTATCAGGAGGAAACAGATGACCGAGTGTCCTCAATGCGGAACCAAGAATCAAGATGATGTCAAAAATTGTACAAACTGTCGTGTAAATCTGTACTGGGCATTCCAGCACTACAGCGAGTTGGCGTCGTTGCGCGAGGCAAATAGCTTGCCAGTGCGTCCACAAAGCGCCTCATTTCTGGTCGAAACTAGCAAACACATCGATGATGGCCCGACCGCGCCCTGGCTGCGTACCACCATTAAGAAATTCGGCCTCAAGGGTGCAGGTAAAAAAGTCAGCACGACCGCCGAATAATCTAATTTAACCATTGGCGTAGGGGCGCGTGCTTGCCCATGTAGTCTAACTCTTTGGAATGTTCCCACATATGGTGCTCCAAATACCAATGAGACCGCAACCAAGGTAGGGCACCAGATTCACCGCGTCCGCCATTCATGGATTTTGTGGCTCAGGATGGATAAATCCCGGACGCGGTGAACCTGGTGCCCTACCTTGGTTCGCGCATTTGCGTTGGTCCACACCCCAAAGAGTTGGAGTCAATGGTGCACGGTCACCGCCTGGTTCCTTAATGACAATGTTTATCGTGTGAGATTATCCCTACACTGGTTTGTCATTAAAAATGTTGTGGCTAGTGACCAGTTTATCTTCTCGTCTTTATTATTGTCTATGAA
>JACDAE010000153.1 GCA_013695595.1 Ktedonobacteraceae bacterium
ACTTAGAGAGGTGGCGGCATGCACATGCGCGGCATCCCCATAGACCATCGTGCCTGCGTCACCGCTGATCATGCGATCGGCGGCATCATAGGCGTAGACATGCGAATACCCAGGGGTGGTGCTGCCCGTGGGAGGAGATCCACAGTGATCGGCTCCCAGCGGCGTTCCAGTATTGCCAGCCCAGGTGAGACGGCTCAAGGCATCATAACAGAAGGATTGGGTGTCGGTGACGCTGCTTCCGGTTGTGGTGGGCACCGTGGAGGTGGTTTGCAGCACATTGCCCACATTATCCAGGGTGCGCGTCAGGCTCCACAGGGGTGCACTGGCTCCGGTGACGGTGGCGCTGCTGCTGATGGGTCGCAGGATACCATCATAGCCGAGCGTGGTGCTGAACACGGGCGTTGGGACGCTGGCTTTGGCCGCACTCCCGCCAATGTCCAGCCCGGAGAGTTGACCCGTGTTGGTGTAATTGATCTGTCCGCTCAGGAACGAGACGGGATCGCTGCTATTCGTGTCCCCAAAGTACAACGAGCGCAGATAGCCTGCGTTGTCATAATTGGAACTGAGGATCTCTCCATTGGGATAGGTCAGGCTGGTCACTGCGCCCGCGTCGTTGTAGCTCATCAACGCGGTCTGCGTGGTGGTCTGGCTATCGGCGGTTACCGAGAGGCCGCTGTTCGTGGTCTGTCCACGTGCATCGTAGCCATAACAGCGCCAGCCATTTCCGACAGCATTGCTGAATGTTTCGACGGTCGCTCGTCCCACGGGATCGCTACTGCCGGTCGGGGCACTACAGGTGGTCGGGAACGTCTCGTTGGGGTTACTGCTGTTGCTATACCCATCGTAGAAGTACGTCGCGTACGCGCTGCTCTGGCAGGGGGTGACCTGATTGGCTGCTGTGCCACGACAGAGCGGACGATCCAGCACATCGTAGCTGGTGTAGGTGCTCACATTGCGCGGATCGGTCTGGCTGAGCACATTGCCATTGCCGTCATAGGTATAACTCCATGCAGTGTCCGAACTGTTGCTACAGGAAGGCGGCATCGGGGTCAGATTACAGGCTCCCAGGTCGCTATCGTTGTAGCCCGTCCTGCGCTGCAAGCCATCATAGGTCGCATTTGTGCGTGCCAATCCTGCCGAGGCACTATCATAGGTCACCACCGATGTGACATTGCCCACCTCGTCGTGGTTGTATTGCACCGTTCGCACGACACTATACGGACTGCTCGTTCCATCAAAGACCTGTTCATAGCGGTCACGCCCCAACCCATCGGTATACTGCACCGCTTGGTGCCCATAGGCATCCAGGGTGATGGTTTGCTCAAAGGCCGTGCCCGTGTCGACGTTGAAACTGGCAATACCCGTCGCAACCGTATAGGTGATTGTCGATTGAGTGAAGATCTTCGCGTTGGGTCCATAGGAGATGCTGCCCAGGGGCCGACTCAAGCCATCATAGCGCGTCGCCGTGCGGGCCTGATTGCGATCCGGGGCCACATACGCGTTGCTCGGATTGGCAATGGCATAGGGCAAGCTCTGATCGGTCGCACGCCCCAGATCATCATAGATGGTATAGGTCACCAGCACAGGGGCCGATGCGTTGGGTCCCGGTGCCTGGGTCTCGACTAACTGTCCCATGCCATCAAACCATTGCCGCGTCGTGATCGTACTGGTCTCGTTCACGCGCGTCACGGACCTGGCTGGTCGTGTTGCCCCAACTGTCATAGGTGCCCGTGTAGTCCACCGTGCCCTTGCTGGCACACGTGGGCATGGAGGCGGTCTGCGACAGGTTGCTCAGTTGGTGCGGATGGGCACTGTCACAGGAGAGGTATTGCTCCTGAGTACTGCCTCCATTCATGGGACCTTGCCAGAATTGGCCCAGGTTCGTGTAGACATACTGGTTGGTGAGATTGCCACAGGTGCCATTGCCTGCCGAGGGCACAGCGGCGGTGTTGCTGGCCCAAATCAACCGGTTCTGCTCGTCATAACAGAAGTTCTGGGTCTCACTGCCGCTGGTGCCGCTCTGTCCGGTGACGGCGGCTTCGGTGGCGCTGCGACTGAGCACATTCTTTTAATTATTAGAATGGTTGGGATATCGTGCAAGCCACGTATGGAGCACCCTGGCATGCGCAGATTGATTTACAATTTGAAACATCTTCTGAAAAAATGCAGCGTTTGCCAGATTCACTTGCATCCCATACGCCCTGCTGCGTGCTTCATAGAAAAAATTGGATTGCCTCATTGAGAGCATCTGAGACTTGAACTAGATCACCTTGCCATTCACAAGAAGGCCTTCTGTCAGTCAACAGATAATGTGACTCTCCCACACCACCATGTAATTTGCTTTTATGGCCAATTTAGTTGCGAAGAGAGGTTAATATAAGGACCCCGTGTAAATAGTTCATTCCTTTCTATCACATGAAGAAGCTTTTGAACTCCTTCTGTTGGTATTCCCATCTTCTTCAAAAGGTTTTCGGCAATTTTTAGTTCCTTCCAGGCTTCTTGCCTCTTGTCTCCTTCTAAGAGAGCTACTCCCAGGTTCTGATGTGCATCTGCACGTTGCGGATCAATCTCAAGAGCCTTACGAAATGCGGTAATGACCTCCTCATAGGACACGGGCGAATTAGGAACGTGATGGAGCATACCGATACCAATAAATGCATTGACCATAGCCTCTTTGTTCGAACGACTGAGCGTAAGAATACGCTGATAAATTGGTAAAGCCTCTGGATACCCTTTTCCGTATCCCATAGAGTACAATGTACCAAGGTAGAGTAATGCAACAACAGAATCAGGCTCTATCTCTAGAAAATGCTCAAAAAGATGCGTTGCTTTTTCTAAATCTCCAAACTCAGAAAAAATGGCTCTCCCATATTCATATAACACTTCACGATCTTCAGGATCTTTACGTAGTAAATCTTCGTAAAGTGCATAAGAAGATGCATAATCATCTTTTGCATAAAATTGGTGAGCTTTTTCTAAATTCCCATCTCGAATATTCATCTTTAGCTTCCTCCTGCTCACTCAACAGGTTGAAGTGAGATACCCACTTCAACCTGTGATATGTTAGCCTCTTAGTTTACCCATGCGGTGCCAATACGTATCACTCCTTTAACTGCTACAGCACGTACTGTCACTGCAAATTTACCAAAACTTTTTGCGTATTCCCCGGGAAATGGGGCAGATGTGATAATACTATGATTCTCTTCTACAGTGCTCCTAATCAGTTCCAGGTTACCACCTTGGTCCAATCCAGTCAGAGGCCAATTATGCTCAGGTTTACCAAAAATATGGTTCATTTTGTTGGTATCGTTCTGCACCAAATCGATAGCTTGTTTTGATGCGTCAGAAGCTGAACCACAATTATGCACAATCCACATCCCCACACCCACCACAAATGTATGATCGTGCGCCACCTCTAGATTGTACATCACCTTGACCCCAGGCACCATCCTCCACTCACTGACCACGCCCACTCGCCCATTGGCCTCCACGATATGCATGCCCAGTTTGATCTGCCCAACTGGCACGAAGCCTTTCTCGACCGTCAAGAACGGATGCTTCTGGTTGGTATGGAGCACTTCACTGCTCGGCTTCTTCGCCTTGTCATGCTTGGTGATGGGGGTGATCGTGAGATCGACCAGATCGTTGTCGTGATTGATCCAGACATGCAGGATCGGCTAAAATCGTATGAAGATCCCGCTGAGATGTACGATGTCTCAGCGGGATCTCACTTTTCTTCGTGTAAATCTGTTCTCCCAAGAGGATGTGTTCAGGGTGTTTCCTGACGATAGGCATTGACAGATGCTATTCATAAGGAAAGAGGAATCGCTTAAATATCACATTGTGGAGATGTGATATTTAAGGAAAGAAGAACAGACACGACAAATGTTCTGCTTATCCAAAGACAAAGAGTCATCTCTGTTTTCCTCAAAATCTTCTCAAGTTCTTCCAGACGACATCTTCAAAGTGTAATTTGCGACCATTAGCTGTTTTTAATAATAGACGAACGGTCTGTTCCAATGCCTCGGCTATGGTTTCCCCTTTTCCCCCAACCCAGAGTGGCTCACCTGTTTCCATATCTTTGACTGCCATATTTGTTATGCCACGAAATTTCCCCTCCGCGTTCTCCAAAATCTTCACTTTTACAAAAGTATCTGCAATTTGATCTTCTAGAAAAATATGGAATTGCGCGGCAACACGCTCAACACTTATTATATGCTCAAGTGTTACCTCTCTCCAATCATCTTTTAGCATATCGTTTTACCCTTTACATTATTATACAAATCACATCAAAAACTCTATTTTCCCTACATGTACGTAAAATACAATGTCTTTCAAAAATCTTCATCAAAGTCGCCCCAATAAAAATCTTTCTCCTCTTTTGCACCATAATATCTGGCTTCTACTAAAAAGTTTTTCAAACCATCACGCAAAGCTTCTGGAACACTCGTTGCACCTCCACCTGTAAAATCTGGTTGTCCAGATGGATCCAGCGGAGCAATAAGAAAAGAACACGTCAAATTTTTCCCAGGCATTCTTGAACTTATGTTGACATGTAATGGCACATCTGGAAACAAGTCAGAATGAACCTCAAATTCTTCGATTTCTATTTCCATGACTAGCGTATCTACATTTGTTATTCGCAGGATGTTCTGGATATATTGCATTTCTTCATCTCTCTATTCATTCTAAAACACAAATCATCAAGAAGATTCTTTCTCTTTCAAAAGCGTCTTGAATCTTTCCAGTCAACATCTTCATGATCTAACTTTCGGCCATGAGTAGATTCCAAGAACAAAAGAATCGTTTGTTCTAGCGTTTCCATCACAGTTTTCCCTCGGCCTTCTATCCAGAAAGGCTCTCTTGTTTCAATATCTCGCGCAGCCATATTTGTCATTCCACGATATGTTCCCGTGTCTTCTTCCAGGATATTAACTGCGACTGATGGCCCAGGAAATCGGCCAATAACGATCGCCTGGCTCCGGAGTGCAACACGCTCGATACGAGACACACCTTCGATTTTGATATCCTTCCAATCGTCCATATCTCTCCTTCTCTTTCATTAGCACAAGTTCACAAACAGACTACTCACAACAAAACGTAACAATTTTTAGAGTATTTTACTAGTCACTGAGATTTTATCCTTTTACTAAGGGGACTTCCGTGAGTAATCTGATCGGATCGGTGTCTTGTCCTCGCTTGTCAGGACATCGATCCGATCAAATTATTCCCGTAAGCACCCTTAGTGGCTAGTAATTATCTATGACTTACTCAGGCCTTCTTTATTCTATTGATTTTAACCGAGCCACATATCTAGGCATTATTGATACTAATAGAAAATAAGAAGTTTCTTTTTCAGTCGTTTTCTTCTATAAACTTGTACATAGCCCTATTATCGCGCCCCAAACGAATTTATCCTCCCATCGTCAAATACATCGATATATTTTGATATGTTACCTTTAACATATCTTGTAAGTCCTCCTGTTGCGCCATCGACAGACCAACTCTGTACTCCTTTCGCTGATCCCTTTTGTATAACACTCGTCCAAAAGCTCTGAGCTTTATTCAGGTATTGCTCCGTTGATCCTGCTCCTACCTCTTCTGCATGCTTATCAAAATGGTCAAGAAAATTAGAGAGAGATGAACCGCGATTTGCTGGATGCCACGCATCATCAACCCTGTTAAGAACGTTTTCGCTAATCGGTGCTCCACAATTATGCACGACCCACATTCCCACGCCCACCACAAACGTGTGATCGTGCGCCACCTCCAAATTGTACATCACCTTCACACCTGGCACCATCCTCCACCCACTCACCACGCCCACCTGTCCATTCGCCTCCACCACATGCATGCCCAACTTGATCTGCCCAACCGGCAAGAAGCCTTTCTCGACGGTCAAGAACGGATGCTTCTGGTTGGTATGGATGACTTCGCTGGTCGGCTTCGTCGCCTTCT
>JACDAE010000809.1 GCA_013695595.1 Ktedonobacteraceae bacterium
GTGTGGACCAGCGCGAAGCACTCTACGCCGATTGGAAGCGGGCGGTCGAGCGTTCGCTGCATTGGGAAAAAGCCTGAATCTAACGGGGATGTGGGGAAAGCGTATTTGCATTCCCTGCATCCATTTAAAGGAATACGCTGTTTATTCTAAGCGTGTCATTATTTCAACCTGATGTAGGGTTGAGCGCTCAAAGAAAAGGAGTAAATGTCATGGCGAGTCGAGTTGTCCAGAGACCAACTGCACTGGCGGGAACGATGGGAGAATGCATTGCCGAATTTTTCGGGACGATGGTGCTGATCCTTTTTGGTGATGGGTGTGTTGCCACATTTGCATTATTCACGGGATTGGGATCGTTTGCGAACGAGTGGATTGTGATCATCTTGGGGTGGGGCCTTGCCGTTATGCTTGGTATTTATGTAGCGGGGGCGATCAGTGGAGCGCATATCAATCCAGCTGTAACGCTGGCTCTTGCTGTGCGTGGCAAACTGGCGTGGAACAAGGTATTACCGTACTGGGGGGCGCAGATCCTCGGTGCATTCGTAGCGGCGGGGATTCTCTTCTTCGTGTACCATGGTGCGATTGTCAACATGACGGGTGCGAAGAACGTTGCTGATGCTGTCGGTGGCGTGTTTTATACCAGCCCGAAGTCTTTTGTCGGTATGTTTGGTGCTTTTGGTGATGAGTTTATTGGAACGGCATTGCTTGTCGGTTTAATATTCGCAATTACTGATGGGCGTAATCAACCGGTGCAGGGAAACATCAATCCGCTTATTATTGGCCTCTTGATTGTTGCCATTGGTGCATCCTTTGGCCTCAACACCGGATATGCGATCAATCCGGCGCGTGATTTTGGTCCTCGTCTGTGGATGGCTATCGTCAGTGGTGGCGCAAGTTTTTCCGCCAACGATTTCTACTTCTGGATTCCTATCGTCGCGCCTCTTGCGGGAGGTGTTGTAGGAGCTGTGATCTACGATTTTACCATCGGGCGCGTGATTACAGCCAAAGGTCTCTTGAAATCTGGCGATACTGAGACAAAGGGTGAAGCAGTACGCGAGCCAGCCATCTAATTGTATTCTCGTGCTGACATGTTTTTCGTGCGAGGAATGTGTTGGTCAGGGAAGAGGCGTAAAGCGGCAGGAGCCCGCATATGTTGTGCCCCTGCCGCCCGGCTCAAAGGCATCAATCCTTGTTGAGCGTGCTCACAGAAACAGGCAAAGCATGTATGAGATCCCCTTGTCAGGGAACATATCGGTACAGTACAGTAGATTGAAACGTAGTATCTATAGAACTACATCCCTACAGCGGGACACAATTATGGTAGCGGGCACCCAACAGGAGTGTTCATTCTGAAATGGAAAGGGCGGAAATACGCAGTATAGGCAAGTAACCTGCTTCGTATTCCTGTAAGCATTATGCAAACATTATCATCAACAGTGCGCACGCACAACCTTGCCGATCTGGGTAATAATCGGTTTGACGTTCTTGTTATCGGTGGGGGTGTCACGGGGGCGGGTGTTGCTCTCGATGCGGTGACGCGTGGCTATAAGGTTGCGCTTGTTGAGAAAACAGACTTTGCGAGTGGGACGAGCAGTAAGTCCACCAAACTGGTGCATGGGGGTATCCGTTACCTGCCCGAATTCGATTTCGCCCTGGTGCATGAAGCCCTGGTTGAGCGTGGTATTATGCTGCAAAACGTTCCCTATCTGGTACGTCCGGTAGGCTTCGTGTTGCCAATCTATGAAGGAGATCGACATCCAGTTGGCATGCCATTTACTACGCCGGGTGGTATTGGCTTAAGTTTTATGCTGGATGTTGGCCTCTGGCTCTATGACATCCTGGCTGGTCGGCGTAACATACAGCGGCATCGTCGCTTAAAGCGCGAAGAGGTGCTCAAGATGGCTCCGGCTCTTGTGCAGAAGGGCCTCAAAGAGGGCTTTATCTATTACGATGGGCAGACCAACGATGCCCGCCTCACGATGGCGCTTATCAGTACTGCGGCCCAATATGGAGCGACCATCACCAATTACACAGAGGTAACCTCCTTCTTGAGCGATGAAAATGGGAAAGTGCATGGTGCGCGCGTCTACGACAAGCTTGGTGAGCAGGAGATTACGATCCAGGCGCGTCATATCGTGAATGCCACAGGTGTCTATACTGAGCAGGTTGAGGCACTCACGGGCGAGGAATCGCAGATCCAGGTTGAGCCGAGCAAAGGTGTGCATCTGGTGTTCACACGTGAAGCGCTCCAACTTGGTGACTCGGCGATTGTATTGCCGGAAACAGAGGACAAGCGTATCCTTTTTGTCGTGCCGTGGGAATCACGCGCGATCTTTGGCACAACTGATACCGGCTCTGGCGATCTGGATTCCCCATTTGCGACGCAAGAGGATATCACGTACCTCCTCAAGTACCTGAATCGCTATATGTCTGTCAACCTGACTGAGAAAGATATTGTGAGCACGTATGCCGGCTATCGCCCATTAGTAAAGCCGCGTAAGGCAAGCAAATCGACGGCAAAGCTTTCGCGCACCCATGCCGTGATCGAGGGACCATCGGGATTAGTCACCATCACCGGTGGAAAGTTAACGACCTATCGGCGTATGGCACAGGATACCGTAGATGTTTTGAGTCGTCGCGATGGTACGAAGCCGGTGCATCCAACGCAATCGCTCCCATTACAAGGAAGTGCTGGCTGGACGGTGATGAAGCGTGAGCTAACGCGTAAGGGGGCCGCAATCGGTCTGGCGACCGAGATCGTGGAGCATCTGGGCTACAATTATGGCACTAACGCGCAGGTGCTGCTCGACCTGATAGAGGCTGATCCGACCCTGGCGGAGCGCTTGATAAGCGATCTCCCCTATATCAAGGCCGAAGTAATCTACGCCTGTCGTCATGAGATGGCAATGACGCCGTACGACATTTTAACGCATCGCACATCGATTATCCTGGAGGACAGGCAGGGTGGTCTTGGGGTCCTTGATGAGGTTGCCACGCTCATGGCAAAAGAGCTGAGCTGGTCACCAGCCCAACAGCAGTCTATGGTCGAGGCGTATCGTAATGGCATGCATGAGCAGACCGCGACCAATAAAATGAGTCAAACGATGTAGGGATGGGTTTACGATCATTGATTGACAATCACAAAAAAAGAACGAATATTGGCGTAGGAGCGTGTGCTGGCCACCGCCCGTGGACCCG
>JACDAE010000055.1 GCA_013695595.1 Ktedonobacteraceae bacterium
GTCATAATTATCTACCTTCCTTCGTATAAGCATGGGATATTGCTATGTTTTTGTGCTGCAAAGCATCTTTCCTTTATACCTATCGATATGGATTCTCAACCTCAGTATAGAGGAAAGATACTGCAACTATTGTATTCTTTAAGGCAACAGATCATCAAGGCGCTGTGTCAGTTTGCGCGTCTTATTGCCAATAGTTTTTACCTGTTCCTGGGAAATTTGTTGACCCTGATTGATTTGCTCAATGGCGGCCTGCGTCTCCTCATCCAACACACGCGTGACATTTGGGGCCAGACGAGTCGTTGCTTTACCAGTACGCTTGTACTCATCCAGCACACGCGTGACCAGGCGCTGAGCATTCGCTTTCTCCGCGAAGTTCATCACCAACGCATTTACCTGCGCGGCCTGATTGGGATCATTTGTAAATGTGACCTTGATATCATCGCGCACACGCTCCCCAACGATGCCCGTCACAGGAACATCATACGAAAGTTCGGCCTGTGCAATACGGAATAGACCCGCTGGCCGAGGATCGATCATCAATTCCACCAGCACCGATTGCGCCGTATCTTTCTCAAGATCACCCAGGGAGATGATCACCTGGCGATCGGAAAGCGAAGACTGGTCGATATCGCGAATGAGTGGAAGCACTTTGACCGCTTTTCGAGGCGTCACACCTGCGGGCAAGCGCAACGTCACAGTAGCGTTACGGACGGCCACGGCCACGGCACTCTGCACCTGCTGCTCAAAAATGAGCATGGCATCGGCAGGCGATTTGATAAATTCGGCTGGCATACCACCGCTTAACTGACCGATATCATCCAGCAGGCTCTCATCCCAGTCGGAACCAATGCCCAGAGGATAGATGGAGATGCCATTTGCGGCGGCATCCCTGGCGAGTTGACGGCAACGGTCGGTATCACCATAGGTCACGCCATCGGTCAACAGGATCATACGATTGATGGCATTGGGAATATTCCAGCGACGCAATTCGCCCAATCCCTGAATCATACCAAGCGACATCGTCGTACCGCCGGCATCCTGAATGCGATCCATAGCGGCCTTCATCCCCGGCTTATCATTACAGGGCATGGATGGGATAATGACCTGGGCAGTGTCGTCAAAAATGACGACGGAAATGTAGTCAGTTGGCTCCAGGCGGTCGATAACCATTTTTACCGCCTCTCTGACATTCTTAAGTTTTGCACCTCTCATAGAGCCGGAATGATCAATGACGAGGGCGAAATTGAGTGGCAGACGTACCTGCGCCACCAGGTCCGAGGGCTTTGCCTCAAGTAAAACGTACGCGACTTGACTCCCACCAGTGACTGGCATGAAGTCTTTTCCTAACTGGTGTGCCAGTGTTACCTCTCCAGGCATAATTTATAGCTCCTTTCGCATTTGGCTGGCTCTAGTGCAAAATCGATGAAACCTTTTTGCGACTGCATGTATAATTCTTCCTCTTATTAGGAGGGATCGCGCCACAGCTCGTTTGATCTGCATTGAGAATACCGCAACTAGTATATCATCTAATGCACAAAAACGACTACCGCGCTGACGTTATCCTCTCCACCGTTTGCATTAGCGGCTTCAAGCAATTGAGTACAGGCGGCCTGCGGATCAGGTGCACTGCTCAAAATCTCCGTAATCTGCGGATTACGCACCATCTCCCATAAACCATCAGAACAACTCAAAAGAATATCGCCGGGATAAATCTGTTGCTTAAAGATGTCTATTTGCACATTTAGCTTATCACCAAGACTACGATAGATTTGACTTCGCTGCGGGTGGGTATACACGTCATCTGGCTCTATCAAGCCGCCTGCAACCAACTGCCCCACCAGCGAATGATCATTTGTAAGTTGATGAAGTTTTCCTTCTCGTAACATATACGTACGACTGTCGCCAACGTTGAGGATATATGCATGATCTGCAATGATCATAAATCCTGTGATCGTTGAACCCATATCTGTCTTCGCACGCTGGTTCGACTGACACAGTGCCGTGTTCGCATCTTCAACAGAACCCTGCAAAAGAGCAACCAGACTCTCTTCTCCCTGTGGAGTCGCTTCCTTCTCTTCCTTCTCAGCTTCCAATGGCGGTTCCAACAGCTCTCGTACCATACGCTCAGCAATAACGCCGATAGTCATACGACTGGCTCCCTGCCCATTGTCATGCCCACCCATGCCATCGGCAACGATAAACACACCCGCAGGAGAAGCCAGGGACTCGTGCACACGCTGCAATTGCAACACCAGCGTACTATCCTCATTCGGCTCACTACGGCGCACATTGCCAGCATCAGAATCACTGGCCGCCAGCAGATGAACCCCATTCGGGAACGCCGCCTGCACAGTCTGAGGTTGCTCAACGACATACGTATGCCCCTGATCGACAAAGGTATTGACAATAACTCCCTGTAACACATGAGCATCGTTATTTTTGCTCTGCTCTGCTGGATACTCATGCATGTTATACGATGCATTCAGGAGTTCGGCACCGCAATCGATACAAAACTCGTCGCCGTCTGCATTCTGTTGCGAACCGCAGTTCCAGCAGCGCTGATAGCCCTGCTTATCGGTAACGAGGTAGGTATGTTCATCGGCGGCATCACTCAAAACCTGAGCAATCTCATAGCGTCCTGCGATAAGTGCGCCAACGGCCTGGATGGGAAAATTGGGATTGGTTTCGGGCGCGTTCGCATCCACTGCTGCCTGAGATGGCTGAGACTCTGCTGGCGTTTGCGCCTGATCTTGTTCAGGTTGGCCGCCAGAAGTGGGGGTCACCTGCTCCATTACATCCTCCTGCCCGGCGCGTTCATCTGTCGATGGTGTTTGCGCCGTTGTTGAATTTATAGTTGTAACCGCCTCGGCATCGGGAACGTTGGTCGCCTCGGCATCGGGTGTTGAAATTTCTGTAGGTGTTGTCTCTTCCTGAGAAGGTACGGGTGGAACAGCTTCCATTGGCACCAGCGACTCAGGTGGCGGTGGGGGTGGAACGGGTACAGGCTCATTGCTATCCACAGGAGGTATCAGGATTGTCGGCATGTCTGCCATATCCACTTGCTCAGCAGGTGGCGTAAAGAGCATCGTCGGCATATCTGCCATATCCACTTGCTCATTTTGAGATGCAGAAGATGGTTCCCCTTGCTGTTCACGATCTAATTCCTGCTGCCAACGTTTCGCATGATATGCAATCATCTGTTGGGGAGTCAGGATCTGCGTAGGTGCCTGGGCAATATCATCTTCTGAGTGAGTATTATTTCCACTAGAAGATGCCTGCGCTATTTCTGGAGCAGGAGTATCTGGAGGAGAAGCAACGGAAACAGGTGTGGAATGCTCCTGACTGGCCTGTGAGGGCGTACTCTGCGCCTGTTCAGTCGGAATAGTTTCTACAGATTGAGACGCAGTCGCCAATACCTCCGGGGTAAAAAACAGGCCGCAGCTTTTGCAGAATTTAGCATTATCACGATTTGGTGTATGACACTTCGGACAGAGCATTTCTGCCCTCCTTATATTTTTTTTGTAGAGACGCGTTTAAGCGCACCCCTATAATTGCTTTTGTAAACGTAAAGCCTCGGCATTTTTCGGATCAAGTTGCAATGCTTCATTGACCTTCTGTCGGGCCTCCGCCTTTCTATTCGACTTGAGATAGCTCGTTGCCATTGCACTATAAATTTCGGGGCTATTCGCATTTACCTGACGAGCACGCTCCAATGCACTAAGAGCAGACTTCCACTCTTTTGTGCGCATGTGAGCACGCCCCAGCTCATACCATACTTCCCATTGCATTGGATCATACTGAGATGCCTGACGCAGAGTACTGATCGCCAATTGGAACTGTTTCGTCTCGATATAGAGACGTCCCAGTGCTAAGAGAATCAACGCGTGATCTGGCTTAATGCGCAGTCCATCCTGAAAGTACGTCTCCGCGTCACGATAGAGACCCTGTTCAACAGCTAGCATACCAAGCTGGTAGTAGCTCCCAAAATCTCGCGGTGCCAATCCTAATGCTTTCTTAAAAGCACTATTTGCTTGAGGATAAAGTTTCAAATCGCGATAGCAGAGGCCCAATTGGAAGTAGCCATCGAGCGCATCGGGTTTCAAGCGAGCCGCTTCTTCAAACTGTTCCGCTGCATATTTCAGGTTATCAGTGAAGAGCTTTTTATCTATGTTTTTGACGGATATAGCATACTGACGATAGGCGCGGCCTAGATTGCTGAGCAGATCATAGGTTGTACCGCCCTGGCTCTGCGAGAGTTTAAACTGGTTCACCGCATCGGCATAATTTTTACGCGCCAGGTACTGCATGCCCAGACGATACGAGGCCATGGGATCAACGGCAACTGCGCCATTCGTCGCGGCAGGTTTTGCCTGAACAGGGCGAGCCTTGATTGGTTGCACTGGCCGTGACTGCGTTGGTTGAGATGGACGAGCCTGAATTGATTGGACCGGGCGAGCTTGAATTGAACGCCCTGGCCCGATAGGTCGCTGGATAGGACGCGCCACAATTGGCGAACGTACAGGTGGAGCCGCCGCCACACCCTGCACGAGAGGCTGACCATCGCGTTTACAGAACTTTGCACCTGGACGATTTTGAAAGCCACAGCGAGGGCAGATCAAACTGGCTCCATTAGTAGCAGCGACCAGAATAGTCGCATTAGCGGATGGAGCAGGGATCTGGATCGTGGCAGAAGCCGCACCACCAGGCAGGCACTGTTGCAAGGCGACACGCATCGCCTCAGCGCTCTGGAAGCGTTGTGCGGGGCTTTGCTGCATAGCCTTGATGACTACCTGCTCAACGGGGCAGACGGTCCTGCCAGCCACCTGAGTCGTGCGCATGCGCGGATTCTTAGCAAGCATACTTCCCGGTGCAGGTGTTTGAATGGGATCCGGTTCATAGTTGGTCAGCAGGTGGTACATCGTCGCACCGAGCGAATAAATGTCTGAGCGAGCATCGGTCTGTACCAGTTTGCCTGGATTTTGGGCGCTGCGTTTCTGACCGGGTGCGGTAAGTGAACCCAGGTGTTCAGGGGACGCATACGAGATGGTGCCCAGGTTTTCAGTATTGGTGCGTTTATTCGCATCGAAGCGTCGTGCGATCCCAAAATCGATCAATTGCACTTCATTATCGGGCGAGATCATAATATTGCCCGGCTTGAGATCGCGCAGAATAATCGGTGGAGTGCGTGTATGAATATAGGTTAACGCTTCACAGACCTGGATCATCCACCGAACGGTCTGCTCTTCAGGCATCGGGCCTTTGCTATCTTCGAGTTTCTTTTCCAGGCTGCGCCCAGGTACAAACTCCATCGCAAAGTAATAATTTCCTTTGTCTTGAAAAGGCAATGCCAGAGCTGCGATACGGGGATGCTTCAAGCCACGTAGAAGGGCAATTTCTTTATTGAAGCGCTCGATAGCCGCTTTACGATCCTCTTCGCTTGTATTCGGGCTGATGAGCAGTTCTTTAACGGCGTAGTAGTAGGGAGGGTGAGAACCTACCTGTTCAACTTTATAGACGGTGCCCATACCACCTTCGCCAAGGACCTGCACAACTCTAAATTTGCCATCAAGAACGGTTCCTATAGGGAGAGCCATACTCCAGTTTTCTCCAAACGTGCTCAGTGAGCACTGACATGCACCACGACCGCAGTAATATTATCCTCACCACCATTCGCGTTCGCCATGTCAATTAGCGTTTCACAGATCTTCTGCGGGCTGCTCTGCTCACTCAATGTTTTCAGCAGATCTTGTTGCCGCACCATCTCCCACAAGCCATCTGAACAAAGTAACAGTGAATCATTGGCATGCAGTGTTTCGTGGAAGACATCAACCTCAATACTTTTATGTCCAGCCCCCAGAGAGCGATAGATGAGATTGCGTTGGGGGTGAGTATAAATGTCCTCAGGTTCAATCTGTTTCGACTCCACCAATCGGGCGACGAGCGAATGATCGCGCGTCAAAGGTGTTAATTGTTTATTCCGTAATAGATACGTACGACTATCGCCAACGTTGGCGATATAGGCCTGATCATTGTGGACAAGTGCAACCGTGACGGTGCTGCCAAGGCCACGAGCCGCTGTTTGCTGTTCGCCATAGCGCAATATGGCTCTATTCGCCTGTTGAATGGCAGCTTTGAGTTGCTCTTCAATAGCATTCACGACGGCTGTTTCTGTCAATTTGCGCGTTTTCTGGTTGGCTGGCGGTTCTGCTGAAGAGGGCAATTGTGTGATCGCTTGATCCAGGGATGTGCTATCGAGCTTAATGGTTGGCTGTTCGGGGAGTGGTTTGAAGAAGCTATCGAGTGCTTTACTGATAGTCTCCACAGCCAGGCGGCTTGCCACCTCTCCTGCCTTATACCCACCCATGCCATCCGCGACAATGAACAGGCCACGGTCCCCTTCCTCAGACGACTCAACACGTTTATATGCGCAATCCTCATTCTGTTCACGTTGTTTCCCAACGTCAGTTTTATCAGCAGCGGTAAATTTTAGATGCATAGATAAGTACCTCACAGGAGCAGGAATCTTTTGAAGTTCGTTCCACGCTCACTATAGCATATAGTGGTATTGATGACAATTGAATTTTTCTGATTACATAAGATTATTTTGCCTGTTGTCTTCTTTTTGAAAAATTTCATTGCATAGTATTCAAGCTTTGCTCTATATACGAAACAGAAGGAAGATAAGTTGCGAAAGAGGAATGAGCGTAGGGGCCTTTGTACGAAGAAAAGAAGGTTGACTTTTTCTTTGCATCCTTTTATACTTTATCCAGTCAAGTTGACTAGTAGAAAGGTTTTTTAATGTCGGTCCTCTTCTCTTGCGCGATGGGTTGCTAAGAGACTACTAACGAAAATTACAATGAGTAGCTCTTTTATGTGAATATGCTGCTGTCTTCAAGGCCATCTTCACATGCTTTTTTCTTTGCAAACTCCATCGCCCCCTTCAAACATTTCCATTTTTCCCACGTTTTAAACGCCAATCTATGAGTTTGCCCATATGCCTTAGCTGGCCTCCAGGGAAGCTTGTTACCTCAGTTTTTCAAGAGAAGAAGGAAAAGATTTTATGTTTACAGCAGCGATTGTTCTGGCTCTTTGTTCAACCCCTCTCTGCGTCACATTACCGCTTTGTGCAGGTAGCGCAGAGGTGCATTCTCAACGAACGTACCACATTTTGAATAAAGAAGAGGTTCACCCTTGCAAAGCCGGAATTTTCCGCCACTGGAGAATGAAGATAAAGAGCAGCCAAAGTTCTCGCGCATTCAGCGCCATAAGTCGTCTTTTGAGGAGGACGAAGAGCGCCAACCGAGAGCACGAAAGCGACACCAGCGGCGTTCGACCGAAGAAACGTTCAAGTGCAGGCATTGCCGACGCTTCGTGACGCCACCTTTGAGTGGAAGCCTGCATCGCAACCATTGTCCATATTGTCTCTACTCACGTCATGTCGACGGTCAACGTTCAGGCGACCGCCGCAGCGATTGTGGGGCACCAATGGAGCCAATTGGTAGCTTCCAACGTCCCAACGGAGAGCATGTTATTGTCCATCAATGTGCTGGCTGCACTCTTGAACGCTTTAATCGCATCGCCGCCGATGATGATTTCGAGCTTGTTCTTGCTCTTCCCGCCGTGACCCCACGTACCAGTCGCGACATGAAGTTAAAGCGCTTGAGTGTATTGGCAGAAGTATGGCAACAGGAAGAGTGGCAGACAGAAGAAACGCCTGTTGAAATACATGTATAATAGGTAGGGACCAGATTTATCGCGTCTAACAATTCATTAAAAGGAATCAGTGCACCAATCCGCTTCAATAAATTATTAGACGCGATAAATCTGGTCCCTACGTTTATGCGCGATTTCCTCTAATGGTCTTTATTCTTGATATCTTCCTTTGTACGTGCTCTAAATTGCAGGCGGATTCCGGTACCATTGAAACTGAAGGCCTCGCGCAGCCTGTTTTCGAGGTAGCGTTCGTACGAAAAGTGCACAGCCTCAGGATCGTTGACAAAGAAGACGAAGGTTGGTGGATTGACGCGTGCTTGCGTTGCGTAAAAGATTTTTAACGGCTTCATACGAATCACCGTGGGGCTGTGGCGACGGATCGCATCTTGCACAACCTCATTCAGGCGTGATGTAGGCACGCGCAAGTGGCGCATCTCGGCGATCTTTAGGGCGGCCTCAAGCACTGATTTTACGTGATAGCCTGTCTTCGCGGAAGCAAAGATAACGGGAGCATACGGAATAAATTTGAGACCCTCGGCAACGATATCACGATATGCCTCAGCGCTCTCAATCTCATCATTCGGATGCGCATAGACTCCTTCACGCTCGGCCTTGCGCTGCTCCTGGGCCAGGTCCCACTTATTGACAATAACGATCACACCCTTCGTGGCTCCATGTATCTCACCTGCGATATGCGTATCTTGAGCTGCAAGGCCCTCGCTTGCATCGACCAGGAGAAGAGCGATGTCAGAACGCTCAAGGGCACGTATCGAACGCAGCACGCTATACTTCTCGATGCCAGCGCCCACACGTCCCCGGCGGCGAATACCGGCGGTGTCAATCAGCTTCAGTTTATGGCCTTCAAACTCAATCTCTGTATCGATGGCATCGCGCGTTGTGCCTGGCACATCGCTGACAATCGAGCGTTGATACCCTATAATATTGTTAAGGAGAGAAGATTTGCCGACGTTTGGTCGCCCCACGATGGCGATGCGTGGAATACCTTCATCATCCTCGTCATCGTTCTCAGCAACGGGTGGCAGGTCCTCAATGATGCGGTCGAGCAGGTCACCAGTACCGACTCCTTGAATGGAGGAGATATCGACGGGTTCGCCGAGGCCAAGGCTATAGAACTCAACGGCATCCATACGACGAGCGGCATTATCGGCCTTATTCGCGGCAACAATCACCGGTTTATTTGCGCGACGGAGCAGATCGGCCACATCCTGATCGGCGGCGGTAATGCCGGAGCGAGCATCAACCATAAAGACGATCACGTCGGCCTCGTCGATGGCAAGCTGCGCCTGGGCCATGACATGATTCATCAAGTCGCCCGGCTGATTATCGAGACCAATCTGGCCTACGGGATTGCCCCCGCCCAATTCCAGGCCACCGGTATCAATAAAAGTAAATGTGCGGCCATTCCAGTCGGTATCACCATACAGGCGATCGCGTGTCGTACCTGGAAGATCCTCAACGATGGCTATACGTTCGCCGATCATGCGATTAAAAAATGTAGATTTGCCGACATTAGGTCGACCTACGATAGCAACTAGTGGCTTCATGTGCGCCCCTCCACCCTTTCCTGGTAAGACGAAATGTTTTTATAATTGGTGGCTATTATAACATAAAATGTACTTTCCTGATATTGCTTCTTTTATTTGAGGTGTCTGTCAGGTTTTTGTAAGAAGCAGACTTTTACACAAACCGTCCTTCTTCAATGAAATCTATCGCAGTAGAATGTGTTATTAAACACCTTCGGGATCGGTTTTCAAATCACCCAACAAGCGAGAAAACGCAATCTGGTAGGCGTTATCGTCTTTCCAACATTGGAAGTCGCCGATATGGCGTGCTCGACGCAACTTGGCGGCCCATTGTATCGAGGTGTGTTCAATTGTGGCATCGATCTTGATAGGAAACAGGACGGTTTTTTCTTGCTGATGGTCTTTTCGAAAGTGTGTTTCTTTTTCCAATGCGGCACGCACTTCATCTCCAACCCATTCACTCTCAACGGAGTCTTGAGAAAGAATGAGCAGCAACTTATCATACTTCAAGATCGCTTCTTCAATATGGTTTGGAAGTCAGCGCCAATTTTGAGACTGTGAGGAGCAAACCAACAACGCACACCCTTTTGTTTCAAATCAGCATATAATCGTTCAGCAAACTCTTTATCTTTATTGGAATAACTGATGAAACAGGTAGAATACTCAAGAGGCTGAAAGTTGATTAATTTCATAACATCAATAAATGACTCCTGAACCCCTGCTTCACGCAAAAAAACTTCAGGTATCTTCCAATGCGATTGATAGATCGTATCAATTCCGATGGTTGATGGGAAGCGATGCTCTACCTTATCAAGCCCTTTCGTAGTACTCAAATCAACATTTCCGAGCGTTGTAAATCCTATGATGGAGGTTGAGAAATTGGTCCCAGTGAGATCAATAGATACTCCTGGCTGCTGTACTCTCCATGTATTCCATATTTTGCTCCCTTGTTTAAGCATATCCAGTTGCTTTTGAATCGCCATATGACATGCTCCCTTCTCTAACGCTTTCTCTATAAAGAGACGCATGTAGATCCAAAAGAGCAAATTCATCACCGCTAAATTGCTTGCAAGGAATGGTTGAGAGGATATTCTCTTCCTACCTGAACAACTCCGAAACCGAGCGGCCATCATGGATGCGACTGATCGCGCCGGCGAAGAGTTCCGCAACCGACAGCGTCGTCATATGGGGCAGGCGCTTATGTTCAGCGAGAGGGATAGAATCAGTAACCACAAGCTCTTTAATGGGGGAATCTTTGAGGCGGGTGAGAGCATTGCCCGAAAATACACCATGAGTAACACAACAGTAAATATCACGCGCATTGTGCTCATGAACGACGCGGACAGCCTGCATCAACGAGCCACCAGTATCAACCTCATCATCGACGATAAGCGCATTGTGGCCCGCGACGTTGCCAATAATTCCCATCGCCTCCGTCAGGCCATTATTGCCCAGACGACGCTTCTCGACGATAGCCAGGGGAGCATTGAGGCGGTCCGCCAGCATACGAGCTTTTTTAGCAAAACCCTCATCGGTGGCGACAACGGTGAACGGCTCCAACTCTTTCTCTCCAAAGTAACGTGCCTGGATAATCTGCGCGGTCAGTTCGTCGACGGGGATATTAAAGAAACCCTGGATCTGTCCCGCATGCATATCCATCGTCAAAACACGCTGCGCACCCGCAACCGTAATACAATCGGCGATTAAGCGTGCGGTAATGGGGACGCGAGGTTGATCTTTTTTATCGGTACGTCCATACGCATAATAGGGAATAACAGCAGTAATGCGAGCAACGGAGGCACGTTTAAAGGCGTCGATCATAATCAACAATTCCATGATCGAACGATTAACGGGTGTACTGAAAGGCTGAATGATAAACACATCATGGCCTCGCACATTTTGATTTATCTTGACAAAAATATTTTCATTGCTAAATTGGAAAACGTCTGCATCTCCAAGTGGAATACGTAAATGCTGGCATATAGTTGCGGCCAATGGTCGGTTTGCGTTCCCGCTAAAAACACTTAAGTCGTCCAAGGTGCACCTCCTGATTGCCAAAAGTATATCACATCGAATAACTATATGGGATGGGTTTACTATACAAGCAGGAATTTGCAGGAAATGCATAAGCTATTCACGCCTGGACGCTTCCTTCATCTGACAACAGCAGACCATCGATTGGAGGGGAGCCAATGGAGAAGTGCAGGTGCACGTAAGGGGCGTGAGGCGATTGCGCTTCAAATTTGATGGGCTTCCTATTGAAGATGCACCAGGACGTTTGGGTATGTATTGTTGATCCGTCGTAGCAATATAAGGTATGAGAAGGGGCATCCTTTTATCCAGCACGGGCAGTGGAGCGGTATTCTCATAAGCAGGCTTTGTGGGTTGAGTATGTCGGGTTTGCCATTGTTGCTTGAGCCGATCCATCATCATCCAACCAAGGTCGATGACATAAAGAACAATGACGATATCGCCGAGGGTCGTTGCAAACCAGCCTGAGGGCAATAACTGGTCAACGCCCCATAAAATAAAGGCGCAACTAACGATCAACGCCTTGAAAAGATCCAGGAATTGAGCGCGGATGAACACTTGAAAAGCCAGATAGGCCGTTCCAACCAGAAGCAGTGGAGCTGCTGATAAGGGCATGTGAGAGAGATGAGTTGTGATCACATCGCTTATCAACAAGAAGATCCCGGTCATAAATGCTAGCACGACGATGGTCCAGGTGCAGAAATACAAGATTGTATATGGAAGAGACGATTTTTGCTTGCGTGGAGACAAAGAAACGCTGGTTATTCTTTTGAGAAAGTTGCTCATAGATTTATTTAAATGTGGGGTCTGCCTTTCGTCATCCTTAGAGAGAAATGCAACCTATCCTTTCGGGTGAAAATGATATCCCAGGGGGGTATATTTATTTCCTTTATTATAGACTCAAATATCTATAGAATTGCTCAAGAAAACGCCTTGATAGCGAAAGATTTCTCCATCAAGGCTAAAATTGTAGCGGGATGCTAATTCGATGGCTCTTCAGGGCTAGAGATGAGAATGCGCAAGAAGCGCCCAATGGCCCAGAAGACCAGGGCGTAGATCGCCATAGCAATCAATGTTGACCATTCAAAAGCCTGATAAGGAGGATGAATGGATGCTGAACGTACAATGGTACTGAAAGGGAAAAGAATAATATCAGTCAACGCGTACAGAAAGCCCGCGAACAGGTTATTCGGATCAGCTCCAATGAGCTTCAGAATAAAGCGGATTGCCAGGGTCACTTCCAGAACAGCAATAAACCACTGGATAAAATCATTCAATTTACCGATAGCGTACCGAACGGTCAAAGCCTCTTCATGGCGCGTCTCCTCACTATCTACATCAGGTGTCACATCGGTAGCCAGAGGCGATTGCTGAACCTGGGGAGCCGGTGGCCGCATAGGTAGATCCTCCATGCGCTCCCCTCTAGGCAAGGCATCGGCATGTTGCTGTACATGGGGTTCGTCGGGATAGGGATTATTACGCATCCTTCATTCCTCCATAAAACCACGCGCGACGGGAACCTATCCCGCTAACGAACGGGATCAGAAGGAAGTCGCGCCCTCCTTCTGGCTGTCTCCCCTTGCAGAGAAACATTCTCAGTTCGTATGCACATATGTAGTCAGCTATAAGCTGAACTTAATCAGATTATAACATGTAATACATGTTTTCCGCTACGGACATTTGACAACATCGCGTCGTCCTAAGAGTATTACGTCCTCAGCCATCTTCAGGGTACAGAAACGCCCTTGACTGAGCTGATTCAAGGCCTTAACCGTACTGATCTTATCTTCGGGAAAGACGGTACTCAAATCAACAATAACATACTTCACCGTTTGATCGCTTCCAGGGATTGATGAGATGGTGACGTTAGGAAAGATCGTGATATATTGTCTTTCCGTGAGATGCGGATTTAAGCTTGTGCCAGCCGAAACTGGAGCATCCGCGGGGATCTCTGCCAGCAACTGCTGGATGCGTGCTTCACGTGTTCCAGGGACGCTTGTAGCCATAAGATTATTGACGGTTGGAGCCATAAAAGCATAGTTGAGCAGGGCCATCGCAATGATCCAGGCGCACGCTATCCACTGGAACTTTTGAAGTGGCAGAGGTTTGGCGAGCGAACCCATGCGCTCAGTAAAACGCCCCCACTGGGATTTTCCTCCATAGGCGACAACGGAAAAGCCTGGCTGTGCCAGGGCTAACGAACGCACCACAACGGGGCGCGTGCTCAGCATCTGGTAAGCGGAGCGATATGTCAATACAACGCGATCTGAGAGAGGGATGTAGCCCGGCTTCTTTGGTCTCTCTCGTACCTCGCTGCGGGAGAAGCTGTCGGACGGCAATACAATAACTTCACCACGCCAACGCGCCCAGAGTTTGACCAGACGCTGCAAGCCAATGATTGAGGCCATCATAACAAAGGGAATGATAGTGGCATTGTACTGATATATGCCTGTATAGAGCAGTTTATCACCGCTCAATAAGTTAAGTGCGAACTCGGGCAAGGCTGGCAACAACCATTCTGGAGCCAGTAATGCCAGAAAGCCTGTACCCCGGAAGATATTCAACAGGTAATAGATACGAGCAAACGAGACAAAGGTCGTAATAAGCACCCAGGGATGGAATAAAATATTGACGACGGCGGCGCTTGGCGAACTACCTAGAGCCTGATAACGATACCAGAATGTGTTATGTTGTATTCCAGTATAGAAATGTGGCTCGATTATCGCGACAGCAATAAGTGTCCAGAGGATACCACCAATAAACAATAGTAAGCCCAGGCGAGGAGTTTTATATTTCCAGATAACCAGGAAGCCCAATAAGGCAACGATAGTAGGAATCTCTTCTTTAGTAGCTGCCGCAAGCACACAGGCAACGACAAACCAGAAATAGCGCTTGTAGGTAATCGCCAATATTGCGTACAACAACAGTGGGGTAGCCAGAGCAACTGGATGAAAATCGAAGATATTCACACCGAGCAAAGCGGGCAAAATGAGGTAGGCACCAGTCATTAC
>JACDAE010000071.1 GCA_013695595.1 Ktedonobacteraceae bacterium
CTCATAATCTGTGTAACCAATGCAACCAGCAACTTGAAAATGATGGGTTGCCGGTGATGCGCCAGGGAAAAAGTGGTTTTGACCTCTTTAGCGAAAGTATAAAGGTTATGACCATACACTCCGCTAAGGGTCTGGAATTCCCTGTTGTTTTTTTAGTTATGCCATCAATTGCTAAGAATGAGCAGGATGAAGAAGCACAGCTTGAATTATTCGAGAAAGGGCGCACCTTATGTTATGTTGGAATGACACGTGCTTCAGATGCATTGTATTTATTAAATGTTCAAAGCGAAGAATCTGTTTTTGTAAATGAATTGGCAGAAAAAGTTATTCCATGGTGAGCTAGTATATGTTTCGAGGGAGATGATCGTACCCCCTTACCCCTACTGTTGTGCCAGCAAGATCCGCGCGAAAAGTGAGCAACTCAACTTACTTCCCCATTTTCTAATAAGCAACACGGGTCGTTGAGCGGCTAAGCAAGAAACGTACCAGAAGCAAGTAGCTACCCGAAACAAGAGCGAAACCCAAAAATCCAGCTGCACTTACGTACAAAGACAACGGATTCACCGTATCAGGAAAAAGAATACAAGCAAGAGTTGCTATGAAGCAAAGCAAGCAGATGGCGTAAAAAGGTAAACCACTTACGAGCGCCATACGTCTTTGGACACGCAATTCTTCAGCCCCAAAGGAAGCACGAAGACGGCGAACAACGAAATGGGTAAAGGCGATTCCAAGCATAATGTAAAGGATGAGAAGCAACAACCACGCTGTTCCAATGAGAGGCCACAGCCACGCACGAGGAGCGATTTGATCTATCAGGAGCAAAACCGGGTTAAAAGCCAGTAAAATGCCCGTACACAAACCAATAAACACAGTTGCCGGCAAGCAAAGACGGAGAAACAGACCTATATCTAAGGTGATAGGTCCGATAGATATTTTCATAGCAGAATCCTTCCTGAATATTTTGATTTCTCCCTATTCTAAGCCTGGGGACGTGGGATGACAAGGGCTTGAGTGCGTTCATTGGCGTCCGCAAGTACCACATACACTCGTAACGAAGCGAGCGCCGCAGGCGCGAGAAAGGACGACTTTTAAATAGCCCTGCCACTATCTCTCCTACGTGGTAATATGTACTAGTAAATATGTGTTGTATTGAAGGAGAGAACGAATCTTTCTATGAAACAGCCCTCTACACTGCGTCTCTATATGTTCCTGTCGATCGCAGCCGCGCTGGTGACCATGCTGGTCAAATTCATCGGCTATTTTCTCACGGGTTCGGTGGGATTGTTTTCTGATGCCGCTGAATCGGTGGTCAACCTGGCCGCAGCATTGGTCGGTCTCTGGGCCGTTACTCTGGCTGCACGTCCCGCAGATGAAGATCATGCCTACGGTCACACTAAGTCCGAATACTTCTCCAGCGGAGTCGAGGGGGCATTGATTCTCGTGGCCGCTCTTATTATCGCGGTCGAAGCCATTCCGCGCCTGTTGCATCCGGAACCGATAGCACAGGCATACCTGGGATTAGCATTCTCGCTGTTTGGAGCGCTGATCAATGGGGTACTGGCATGGTTTATGTTGCGAGAGGGGAAGAAGCAACGCTCCATCACGTTGGAGGCCGATGCTCGTCATTTGTTTACTGATGTCATGACCACCGCTGGCGTCTTTATAGGCGTATTGCTTGTGGCCCTGACGAAATGGTACATCCTTGATCCAATTGTGGCCCTGCTGGTTGCCATTAATATTATCTGGACGGGAGTAAAGCTGTTAAGGCAGACAGGATTGGGATTGCTCGATACAGCGCTTTCCCATGAGGATATGCAGGTCGTGAACGAGATTTTAGATACGTATCGAACGCAGGGAATTGATTTTCATGCCATGCGCACGAGGATAGCTGGAAGAAGACGCTTTGTCACCTTCCATGTTATTGTGCCGGGTAAGTGGACGGTTCTCAAAGGGCATAGCATCTGCGAAGAGATAGAGCTTGCTATCAGCGCCGCGTTGCCTGAGAGTACGATCTTCACGCACCTGGAGCCAAAAGAGGATCCCGTGACGTTTGAAGATATTGAACTGGATAGAGTACCGCCCGCAGTCTCGGAAGTATTGGAGAACTAAGTGGTTGCTTGTCCAGGCAGCGTCGCCCCCCACTCTTCAGGCGCAACATCCGCTATCGATTGAGAGAACGTCCAATTATGGCCACCGGGATCTTCAACAGTATATTGTCGCTCCCCATAGGGGTGGTCTGTTGGTGGTTGTAGGATATGTGCGTTGTGTCTTCGTGCTTCCTCGTAATGGTGATCCACGTTGGCGACCTGTACAAGCAGTGAATGGCTGGTTGACGACTGCAATGGTGTCGCATCGGGTGAGTTGCGTCTGTTCACAATGACCGCGCCAGTGCCGATCATGAGCTGAGCACGATGGTCGCCGATACGCAGACGCTCGGTGAACCCGAAGGCGTTGCACAGCCAATCTACCGCCTGATCCACATCCTCATAAGCAAGAACAGGAATGACCGTACATGCTGGTACAGAGCGATTTGTGACTGGCTTATTTGATGAAATATCCATATATGCACCTCAATGTGGATAATATGTATGGGTTTGCC
>JACDAE010000094.1 GCA_013695595.1 Ktedonobacteraceae bacterium
GGCCTGGTCAGCAGTGATCAAGTTGTCGATAAATTCGTCAATGTTGCCATTGAGCACGCCAGGCAGATTGTGGCGGGTGAGGCCGATGCGATGATCGGTCACACGATCCTGCGGGAAGTTATAGGTGCGTATCTTCTCGCTACGGTCGCCCGTCTGCACCTGGGAGCGGCGGTTCTTGCTCAGTTCTTCCTGACGTTGTGCCTCTTGCAGATCCCACAGGCGCGATTTGAGCACGGTGAGCGCCTTGAGCTTGTTCTTGAGCTGCGACTTCTCATCCTGACAGGTGACGACGAGGCCGCTTGCCAGATGGGTGATACGAACCGCCGAGTCGGTCGTGTTCACGCTCTGACCACCATGCCCGGTTGAACGATAGACATCGACGCGGATATCGGTGTCCTTGATATCAATTGCGGTATCATCGTCGGCCTCTGGTAAGACGATGACTTTGGCTGTGGAGGTATGAATGCGCCCGTTGGCCTCGGTGACTGGCACGCGCTGTACACGATGTGTGCCACCCTCGTACTTCATACGGCTATACGCGCCCCGACCCTTCACGACAAAGGTCACATCCTTGATGCCCCCCTGCTCGGTGTCGTTCGCATCGAGAACCTCGATCTTCCAACGATGCGTATCGGCATAGCGTGTATACATACGGAAGAGTTCACCCGCGAAGAGCGCCGCTTCGTCACCGCCTGCGCCACCCTGAATGGTCACGATTGCGTTCTTATCGTCCATAATGTCTTTGGGCAATAGGGCAACCTTGACCTCGTCGAGCAGGCGCTCTTTCTGTGCTTTGAGGCGCTCGCTTTCATCGTGGGCCATATCGCGCATCTCGTCTTCTTCCGTGTCGTACATTTCTTGAGTTTCGGCGATCTGTTTATCAGTCTCCACAAGCTCATGATATGTCTGCACGACATCTTCGAGTTCTGCATGTTCGCGACCGTATTTTTGCAGTTGGGGAATATCGTCGAGCACTTCCGGCTGTGCCATCAGTGTATTCAATTCTTCATAACGTTGTGCCAGGCTGGCAAGTTTATCCATGAGATCCATTGTATTGGTTTCCTCCCGCTATCTGATCATCCGTGGACATATGCTCGCGATCTAAAGACCTGACGTTGAACGCGTCCAGGCGGATGGGGTGCTGATTGTTGTGATTGTATATGTAGCTTCCGGCGTTGAAGCTGTTCAGAGGCAGAGTGAAGCGTCGCTACCCGGCTGCTAGCAGGTAACGCTCGATGGTTGTGCGGAGCACGCAATGTGGTTGACTCGTTGAGTCGACGTTTGAAGAAAACAGAAGTTGTCTCATCGTTTTGATTATAACATGTTTCAGCGTGTTGGTATAGAGACCAGCACGAAGGATTTCAGGCATCCTGATTGTATTCTATATAGAGAAACACTCTGAGCACGTATAATCATCCCTACCTATCATCCACCCAGGCGCAGATGGGCTACATCATTCAGGAAATAGAGGACGCGCTTCTTGCCGGAGACATGGATAAGCGTCAGGGAGGTGTTGGCGCTGGGAAAGAAAAACTCTTTGTCCAGTCCGAGCACTTCGGCGACATAGACATTAATCACTCCACCATGCGCAAAGATCACCACTCGCTGCCCGATATGATTATTTGCAATTTCATCAATGGAGTCAACTACGCGCTTGCGGAACGCTTTGGAAGACTCGCTCCCTGGTAGTGTATCCCAACTCCCGGTGCTGCCCGCGCCACGGATGATCTCCACCTGGCGGGCCTGCAGCGCTTTTGTGAGAACTGCCAGATCGTCGCCCTCTTTGACGGCAGGCATGGGAATAATATCGCTCAGGGTGACCTCTTTGATGCCTTCAACGATGGTCAGGGGGAGTTTTAGGAGTTCGAGCAGGGGCGCTGCGGTTTGCTGACAACGCAGCAGAGGACTGCTATATGCTGCATCGAAGGGCATATTTTTCAGGCGTTCGGCAACGGCCCTGGCCTGTTCGCGCCCCTTCTGGCTGAGTGGTAGATCGTCATAAATACCGCTGGGGATGATCTCTTCTGGCCCTGGAATGGCGTCTCCGTGGCGGATAAGCATGAGTTCAGCGGTGCTTTGACGCTGAAATAAAAATGGATCTTTGCTAAGTTCACCCATATCTTTTTTATCATCCTGATTATGTTATTATTGTTGGTTCGTATGCGAGGTATTCTCTAGCATATCTCCCAATCTATTGTATGACATAGGCGCGATCAGGTGCGATAGGTCTGGCCTGCGTATCATGCTGCTAAACGCGCAAAGTCTTCTGTGAGCCAGACCTGCGAATTTTGGGGATTGACGATGACATCAATTCCTATAAGCGTATTGCCCGATAGGATGTTTTGGCGGTGTCCATCGTTGGGCGGCTTTTCGGCAAACATGGACTGGTTGAGGCTGACGGCGGTTTGTGTCGCCCCTCCGAAGCCATACCCGATATTTTCAGCCACCATGTTCCATTTGACTCCCTGTGCAGTGATACGTGTGCCGAGATCAGCCTCCCCAGGCAACTGATGCGAGAGCTGACCCGCCGCCAGCATCGCTAGATTGTGCTTGTGTGCACTCTGAATAAGCGCATTGCTCATGACGAGAGCCGGCAGACCTGCACCGGCACGCTCTTGATTGATAAATGTCAATACAGATTGTGCGGCTTGAGATGCTGAAGTGGAGGTGCCTCCATTTCCACCCGAATTTGTATTCGTCGATGTAGGACTGGGAGTAGCAGGTATAGGATTGGCGCGTATAGGAGTTGGTGTTGGTGGTTGTGTTTTTGGTGTTGCCGTTGGTGCTAATGATGGTTGTGTCGCCGATTGAGGGGGAAGCGTCATACCACTGGCTGGTGTTGTGGCAGTTGGTGTATGGGTGACTGCTACTGATGGAGCTGGTTGGGTGCTGGTTGTTACAGAGCCGCAAGCTGCCAATAGAAAAAAGAGGGTTGGCAGTAGAACGGCTGCAGATAAGCGTTCTCGTGTTTTCATAGAGTTCTTCTCCAAAAATATATTGATTGCGATTTAAGAATATAATTTCTTTAGACATGTGCTTGCTCAGGCGTGCGTGGGGGTAGTACTTTTTAATAATGTAATATTGATAAAAATGGTAGGGCACCCGATTATGCTGTTTAACGAATAGATCCAGATACCTATATTGTGGGGAGAGATCATCAGGGTAGGGAAGCCATTTATAATTCCGTGGGGATCATCATC
>JACDAE010000124.1 GCA_013695595.1 Ktedonobacteraceae bacterium
CACGCACACAATCAACCAAGCGAGCGCCGTAGGCGCGAGGAAAGAGAGAATTAAATAGCCCTGTGAAAAGCCTTCCCCGCCTTGACAAGTTCCTTCGATATGATATACAGTATATCATAGTAATCTACATATATCGTATTGGTTTGTGTATACCATATTAGCTCTGGTATATCAAAAGGTAACCGTTTTCAGCGATGCCTTGAGTGAAGTTACGTACAATTTGAAGGAAAGCAGGCTATCCATGGCAAGTGAACAGAAAGCAGCTACACACATACATGCTGATGAGCTGTCCAGTCGCTGTCCAGTCGACCATAAAATATACTCTCAGCAAAAAACAGCACGAGTTGTTGAACCAACAGATCTTCCCCTTATCTGCGATGAACAGGGGACCTGGCATGTCCGCAATTTTGAGGAAGCGCGTGCTATATTGCGTCATCCAAATACAAAGCAAGCAGGTTTTAATGCGGATATGATTGCGAAACTGCCGCGTTCGATACGGGCACCTATTCTCTATCAAGAAGGGAAGCCGCATCATCAGCAGCGTAAGCAGACCGCACGCTACTTTGCACCCAAAGTCGTAAGTACGCGCTATCGCCAATTGATGGAGAAATTTGCGGATCGACTCATTGTGAAACTGCAACGGGAGAAACGCGCTGACCTGAGTCGATTGAGCCTGGAGCAGGCGGTGTGCGTCGTTTCGGAGGTGGTGGGCCTGACCAATAGCATCTTACCCGGTATGACCGGTCGATTGGAGACTTTTTTCGTGGAGCCAGGCCCGGCGAAATCACCCTGGCATACTTTTTGGCATCTTCTGCGTTCTCAGACGGTGATGAGTATCTTCTACTTGCTCGATGTACTACCAGCCATCAAGGCACGCAAGCGCGAGGCGAAAGAGGATGTGATCTCGCACCTGATTGGGCAGAACGCGAAAAAGAGCGAGATTTTGATGGAATGTATTACCTATGCCGCCGCTGGTATGGTGACCACGCGCGAGTTTATCAATATTGCAACCTGGCACTTTCTGGAACAGCCTGCGCTACGCATACGCTATCTGTCTGCCTCTGAAGAGGAACGATATGCGATGCTCAGTGAAATATTACGCCTGGAACCCGTTATCGGCCATATCTACCGACGTGCAACTGCGGATATACAGGTCGATAGCAATGATCTCAGCATTGTAATCCCCTCCGGTGCATTGATAGATTTGCATGTTTATAGTGCCAATGCGGATACAGCCATCGTGGGCGACCATGCTCTGGAGCTTTGTCCCGCTCGCCCTATCCACGATGACGCAATTCCTTCTGTCCTGATGGGATTTGGGGATGGGCATCATCGCTGCCCCGGCTCCTATATCGCTATCCAGGAGACCGATATTGTGCTCCAACGCTTGCTTGCACTCGATGGCTTGCGTATTGAACATGCCCCCACTCTTTCCTGGAGCGATCTGGTTGCGGGCTACGAATTACGCAATTTTGTGATCACCCTTGCCTGAATGCAACCGGCAACTTGACAGCGCCCCGCAGGAAGCATAGTATAGTGCGCAAAGCATCTGTTGTATTTCCAACAGATGCTTTACATAAAATACTAAAGCTGAAAATAAGGTGGAAAAGTCGCCCGTGGCTACACAAAAACAAACTATCACCCTGTTAATTTCCTGCCCCGACCAGCCGGGCATTGTCGCGGCAGTCTCCAATTTCATTTTTGAGCATGCCGGCAATATTCTGGAATCCGATCAGCACTCAACCAATCAGGAAGAGTGTACCTTCTTTATGCGTGTCAATTTTGCAGAGGAAGGCTTTCTCTTGCCTGCGGGCGAGCTTGAGCAGGCATTTCGCCCCATCGCCGAACGCTTTCGCATGCAATGGAGTATCTCTTACTCGCGTCAACGCAAACGAGTAGGGATCTTTGTCTCCAAGCTGGATCACTGCCTGACTGATCTGCTCTGGCGCTGGAAAAGTGGAGAGCTGGCTATGGATATTCCTTTTATCATCAGCAACCATCAAGCTCTGGAAGCGCTTGCTCACATGTATGCGATCCCATACTACTATTTTCCTATAGCACGTGAGCGTCGGATTCATGATGAGCAACGTATGCTTGATTTCATTGCGGGTAAGGTAGATTTTTTGATTCTGGCCCGGTATATGCAGATTTTAGAGCCGCTCTTCGTTGATGCATTTCCACACCAGATTATCAATATTCATCATAGTTTTCTGCCAGCATTCATTGGCGCGAAGCCCTACCAGCGAGCCTTTGAGCGTGGCGTCAAGCTGATTGGTGCGACGGCCCATTACGTGACGAATAATCTGGATGAGGGACCAATTATCGCGCAAGATGTTATTCACTGCAATCATCGCGATACGGTACCGGACCTGATGCGTAAAGGCCTGGATGTCGAGCGGCGTGTGCTGGCGGAGGCGGTGCGGATGCATACCGAAGATCGGGTGCTTATTTACGAGAACAAAACGATTGTTTTTGAGTAATAGAGCAATTTTTCACCCGTTTGGGAGCGCGGATCGGGTAGTAGGAACGTGATACACAAGTCAACCCTTAGTGCAAAATATACAATAGGTAATGAGCATAACATTGTTCAGGTTATCTTCACACGCATCATAGTAAACGTCTTCTCAGTGGAAATGCTATGGAAAAAGTGGAGGAAATCTGAAGAATGTTGTGCTATTTTTGGGTTGAATTACGAGTTAGGGATATGTTATTCTTAGGGAAGGCAGAAAAGGTCATCCGCCAATTCTAAGAGGAGCATTCATGAGCGATATTACCTTGCGCGTGCCAGCGAAACACAAACACGCGGTCGAGCTAAGTTACGAAGAGCGAATCGAGCTAAACACGATTATTGACCTTCTTATTCCATCAGATGAAGACTTTCCGCCCCCTTCCAGTCTTCACTTAATTGATGAGTTTCTCCATCATCTTCTGCCCACCGTTGAGAATAGTACAACAAAGATGTTGAATGCAAAGCGCCTGCATACTGTATTACATGACCTGAATATTTCCGCTGGAGGACGTTTCTGTAGTGCTAGCATAGAGAAACAGCAGATGTTGCTTCGCCTACTTGAGAGGCGCGAGCCGGCTCTCTATCAGGCGTTATGGGCACTGGCTAATCACAGTTATTACAAGCAATTCGCCACAAGTGGGCGTCCGTGACCTTTCTATTTTTAGTTTTCATGTGTGTCTCACATGTGTCTGTGACACTCTATTTATGTCATTCATAATAGAAAACGTGACCAAAAACTCCGCTATTGCGCGGAGTTTTTGGTTACGTTTTCCTGGTTTTTGCCCTGACTCGAAAGGACAGAGGTGTTCATCAGAAAGCCGTGATAGGCTGCACCGAGGAGGGCAAGGCGCGGATTTGTGATGACATGGACCGGAATGCCTGCGAGCATGTCAGAAAAGCGTCCTTTGTGGCGGAAGGCGCGGGTGAAGCGTTCGCTATCCAGGAAAGGAAGGATGCGTGGGGGGATACCACCACCGATATAAACGCCTCCAGTTGCCATGACTTTGAGCATAAGATTGCCCGTCTCTGCGCCCAGGATGGAGGTAAACGTTTCAAGGGTCGCGACACAACGGGCTGATGGTACTTTGCTATCCAATGCGCATCGTACGATCAAAGGGGTAGGATCTTCCAGGCGTGCAATCTGCTGTGCCAGTTGTTCTGGTTCATCGATCAGGGCAACGTCGCGAAAATATCCATATATATTAGGTAGTCCCATACCGGAACAGACCAGTTCATAGCTCACATGATCGAAGTGCGTGAGCATGTATCGTAACAACTCTATCTCCAGGGGACTGGTCGGCCCAAAATCCACATGGCCCCCTTCAGAGGGAGAGGTCTGGTAGTGTGTGCCATTCCAGGTGAGAAAGGCTTCGCCCAGACCTGTGCCTGGCGCAATGACTGCCAGCGTTCCGTGTTGAACAGGGCTACCCGCGTTGAGTGTGTGCAGGTCAGCCGCCTGCAATAATGGAACTCCGCTTGCTGTGGCGACGAGATCGTTGAGCAAACAAATAGAGGGGATTCCCAATTCCTGTTGTAGAACTGCTTCTTCCATCACCCATGGCAAGTTTGTGATCTTAGCTTTGCCTGCGATAACTGGACCCGCAACACCAAAACATGCGCTCTGAATCTGATAGTCTCCTTGCGCTAAGAAGTCGCGCACAAGCAACTCCAGACTGGGGTACTGAGCGCTGGGGAATGTCCCCTCGTGCACAGGTGTGCGCAATTCATCCACAGATGAGAAGATTGCCAGATTGGTTTTGGTGCCACCGATATCACCTGCAAGTAACATAGTACGCTTTCTCCACTTTCAGAGAGGCTCCATTATGTCAGGAGACCACTCGACGCATCGTCGTGTCCTGGTATTATTATTGTCACAAAACGATGCGAGAATGGTAGGTTATGCTCTGCGCCGAACAAACCAGACCACCCCTGATAATATAATTCCCAGTAGCACGACTGCACTCACAAGAAGCAGTAT
>JACDAE010000135.1 GCA_013695595.1 Ktedonobacteraceae bacterium
CACGCAAGGTGACGCCCTACTACCCCATTTCACAAGAACCATAATTTTTATGGTGCCCAGATTCATAATACTCACCCACCAAAAACTCAAGTAGTGCATTGCGCTGTAGAGCCGCCTTTTACCAGGCGCTGCATAGTGAGATGCACATCGCGGTATATATGCACGGGTTCATCGGCACGGTACAATTGTGCCTCGACAAAAACACTCCCATTCACAGGGACATTGATTGGTACAAGAATCTTCCAGCTTTTTTGTGGAGAAAGCACAACGAGTGGCAGGAGCGTTGGATGCTCGTTATTCAGCATCACGATGAGGTGATACTTCATCTGCGTAAACTCGAAGCTATCGACACCAATGAGAACAGAGCACTCCTGGCCGGGTACGGCTGACTGCAGCATCCAGAATTGTGTAAAGCCTTTGCGATGTTGATGAAGGGCACTATTGTAAGAAAAGAGGAACGCGAAAGCAACGATACCAAGAGTCGCACACAGGAAAAGCTCGCCAACCAGATGCTTGCGTACATTCAGCCGTACCTGCGAGAGCCAGAGACCATTCAACGAAGTATTCCCACGCAAACATAAGGCAACCAGAGACAGCACGATCACAAATGCACTGAGATAGAAAGCCCACGAGAGCTTTGTCAGGCCGATAGGAAAACTATTGAGGAGCAAGCCGCTCAAGATATCAAGGGCCATACTTAATCCAAGACTAAGGAGCAGGCGACGTACCCCATCAATTGGGCGGCGATGAAAGAGTACTTCGATAAAGGTGTAGCCCGGCAATAAGAAGATCAGAGGCAGCGCGAGAGCAAGATCAAGGATACGGATATGCACCGATAGCAAGGCGAGGCAAAGATTGGATAACGCGATACTTATTACACAAAGCAAGTCAAGATTTTTTAGGATGTTTATGCGCATGGAGTAACCCTCGTATATCAAAAACTATCATATCACCACCATCGAATATTTTATTTACTCCATCCATTTCATCGAACTTCATCATCACATCGCGGCTTACAGGCTTTTTATGCATCATCGCGCCCGGTTCACCTTTCTCAAAATAGGAACCGACAGCCGGTGGCGAGGTGGTCAGGCGCAAATCGACGACGAGATAGGTTAACTGGCCTCGCCCTATCAACTCATAATCTGTCGGGGTAAGCGCCGCATCGAAGAAAATGGTCGAAACGTCGATGTGATCTGCGATTGTATCGATAATACGCTGATTGCCAAATGTCGCCATCAGGAGTTGATTGGTACGATCAGTTCCCATATGATTATTAGAACCCAGATACTGATGAGTCCATGTCGCGGCCTGGATGCTCTCTATGTCGATAGAGCGTGAATCCGCACCGACCACATACGGACTGGGTGGTGCGCCATAGCCAGAGCCGCCCGACGAGATATAGCCGCCCATAAAGAGGAGTGTAATCGTAACGGTAATGATGAGCACGTGGTACCAGTGTAATTGGCGCGTCGGCCAGAACTGAACGATGAAAACGGCTAAAGCAGCACTTACAGCAACGTAGAGGACCGCCGAGGCACGATCAGCCAACTGGATACCGCTATCCGATGTCTTGAGCACCTGGCTGGCGTGCAGGCCCAATGCGACCAATCCAAATTGGCAGGCGAGTGCATGAGACCGATAGCGTTGCCAGAGGCAGACCAGGCCAAAAAGAATTATCACAAGCGTAAAATAGGTTCCATACTGGGCGAGATCCTTCTCCCAGGTTAGCGGGGCATAGTTCGCAGTCGAAGCTGCACCAGCGAAGTGCTTGCCGGGATGGCTGAATACGGTTGACAGAAATCCCAACAAATAGGGCACCACTGTATTATTAGGGGACTCGGCCCAGGCAACGGCCAGCACCAACCCCAGCACCGTTAACCAGGTCAAATGGGCACGAAGTTTTGACGAAAGACGCAGCCAGCGATACAGCACAGACCATATACCCAACAGCGCAATAAAGAAAAAATCCGTTGCATGATGGGTACAGGTGAGCGCAGCCAACACAACCACTGCCATGATAACGGTAGAGCGGCGATCCCTCTTCATATTGCGATAATTCTCCATGACATTCATTGCGGCGGAACCCACCAGCAACAGGCTCGAAGAAGTGACGGCCCTTAAGCGCCTTACTTCTATCGACATTGCCTGATAAGGAGTCATGATGCAAAATATGACGAGGGCTAATGGTAACGCCAACGATTCATAAGCATACTGGGTATCAAAAAAGAGAAAGTGCGGATTCACCATATAAATGGCCGCGGTAATCGATCCCGTACGAGAAGAATGAAATAATTCCTCGTTCATCGCAAAAAGGGTCAGCGTCATCGTCAAGCGAGCGACCCCAATCAGAATCAGGGAAGCATAGAAAGGGCTGATGCCACTGAGCATACAGACGGCATTGGTGACGATTTCCAGGCCGGGATAGTAGGGACTCACGGGCAAAAGAGAATTAGGGGTAAAAAGATGGCTACTCGCAATCACATCATTTTCCGTGCGCCAATGCAGGAATTCATCATAGAGATAGAAGTGAAGGGGGCTGGTCAGCGCTCTAATACAATAGCAACCAACGCCAGTAATACAAAGCAAGATGACGCGCTCGATACGGGACACATATGGTGTAATCAGCCGTGCAACCATGGGGGTAAAAAGCATAAGGATGCCTGGATAGAAAAAAAAGCGCAACTTGCCCGGTCCGGCATTGCGCGATAGAGAGAAGCCATAAGCAATCAACAAAAGTCCCAGGGCGCTGACCAGGGCCAATAGCGGCATCCAACCCCAGGTGCCAAAGAGGGAACGCCTCCTTTTTGCTTCCTGCTTTGGATCAGGTGCCTCTGGTTCGAGATCGCGTGCACGCCTGAGCACAGGAGCAATCACGAAACGGCGTATCGGCCACGTGAGGATGCGTCCTATCCTGCGCAATACCCTGCGCAATATCCTGAAGACGATGAACTGGCGCAGCAGACGCTTCTTCTCTTTCCGAACACGCATGGTCGGGTGGCGTATTCGGCTCAGCAG
>JACDAE010000142.1 GCA_013695595.1 Ktedonobacteraceae bacterium
GTGGCAAGCACGCGCCCCTACGCCAGGTGGAAACACTTTTGAGGTATTTCGAATAGGATTGATTACATCATGGATTCAGAGACATTGCTTGTAATTGAAGAATCGTATTCCAGTTTCTTGTAGTTCCTCCCACCTTCAGTTTTTTCTCAATAAAATTATTGGAGAGTTTTGAGCGCCCCATGCCCTCTGTATAATAGATATATACTTCTTTATCCAGAAAAAAAATCTCTTCAGGCCCAACATATGTTTTGAGAAGATTTTCCTGTGCAGCCTTTGCGGGAGTAGCGGTGAGAAACATCACCGTAACCCATTGTGTGGCTTTATCCTGCTGGCCCTGAAACGGGTTTTTGGCAATGATATCCTGTAGCTCGGTTGAGGTGCGTACGATAATCTCGACCCGGAAACCGAACGTTTGTGCAATGCTCGCTACGATCTGCTGGTGGATGTGCGTCACATTGGAGTCTGCACTTTTAAAGACAACATTGCCGCTCTGGATATAGGTCTGGACATCTTCTAATCCCAGCTCATAATAGAGTTTTTTGAGGTCATTCATTTTTATTTTGTGATTTCCTCCGACATTGATGCCGCGAAAGAGTGATATGAAGGTTGGCATTTTAAAACCTCTTTTCTCCCATCATCCATCTAATTGAGATGATGCCCTCCGACTGAACCGTGCCAGAGTCGTGCGATCCAGCACCACAAATGCGAGCCCGATTAACCAGAAGGCAAAGCCGTAGATCAGCGTATTGAGCGCAACCCCGCTATAGCCAATTTTATCAACATTCAAAAATGGATAAGGATAGTGTAGATTGGGATATACAAAGGGGCCATGCACAAATAAGCCACGAATCAGCACAAATGCCAGATATGCCAGAGGATACGCGAGCCAGCGCACGGGGTATCGCCAGTGCAGGCGTCCATGCACATCAAATAAGAGCCAGTCGAGTACAGCCATCAGAGGCGCAATAATGTGTACCAGATCATTACTTAATGTTCCGCCAATGATAGGAACGACGATACTACCAGCAGGTAAGGGAGACCCCGCCAGCGCTCTGGCAAGGATCAGGTTGTAAACGAGTGCTGTAATGGAGATATACACAGTCGCCGCACCCTTAAGAAGAGGGGATGGCCCGGCAATGTTGCGCAGAGTGGCCCAGACAGCATATCCAATACATGCCACCAATATAAGGTTGCTTTGGATCGTGAAATAGAGCAATTTGGCTAGAAAATCACCAATACTTTTGCTGCCCGTCACAACGCCCGTGAGAGATACGATGATGATGAGCACGCGCCAGACCACAATGATCTGTCGATTGGATACAATGGCTCTACCGGGATCAGCTTGTTTGTGTGTTGATGTGTTAGCTTGTAGTACGGATGAGGCAGGATCAGGCATATGTTCTCTTTTCTCTTCAGGGATAATTTGGTTCCTTACAGACACAGTTTTACAACCAGTCTTGCGAAACACCTGATTGAAATCATTCTATCCCATTTTTGCGCCTGTTGCTATATTGCTGGCTAACATGCAGAGAACGCTAGCGCAGTTTCTCTCCCTCGATTTTTTCTCTCGGCTGAGACACTCTTTCCACATCGTTAAGGTTCAGAAACTCCTCTTCTACTTCTTGCCAGATCATGTGCTCCGCCTGCTGTTTCGTCAAAAAGTGATACTGGCTGGTAGCTTGTAGAAGGCGCTGCATAACACGCGCCTGGACTAATTGGAGCATGGGAAGTTGGATTTCCAACGGTGGTATGACACCAAGGACGATTTTTTCAAGTTGAAAAAAGCTCTCATGGTCGCTTACGGTAACAAGTAAGTTCACATATTTCTGGAGCAAGTCGAGGCAAGATGACGAAAAGAAGCGCGTTTGTGTGCTCATAACACAAAGGCTTCCAGCCGCTTGATTGGCACGCAAAAGTGGGAAGGCACAGATGCTCTCTGCGAGAGAGGGCACATCATCTGAAAGAAGCCAGGCTGCTTCTTGCCGTGATTGAACGACGAGTGGATGCCCTTGCAGAACTGCCTGCCCCACGAGCGATTCTGCACCAAAGAATTGGGTTGAATGTTCATCTGTATAATTCCACGGCGAGGTGCTTCGCCCAAGCACTTTGCGCAAACTGCGTACAGGGTGTTCGGGGGAAGGTGGTGTACAATATGCTAAAAATACGGCCATTCCATGCTCACGAGGATCAAGATGCGCCAGGATCTGCTGGATGATAAGGATATTGAGTGACCATTCGCGTAAACTAGAAGGAAGGGTCGCATACGTGCTTAACACGCGATGATAAAATTCGGGGTGAATCTCATACACATAGATACTTGTGTCTTCTTGAAGCGTATGAGATGGGTAGTCCTGTGAGAGAGAAGCCACGACCTGCTCACGATCTTGTGTGGATAGCATACTAAGCAATACACGAAGCTTTTCCGGACGCGGCTTTGATGTTCCCGCCGCCCAGCGGGTCAATGTAATCGGGTTGACTTTCAGGCGCTCGGCGAGTTGCTGTCTGTTATGAGAATCACGGATCATATTTCCCAAAATCTCTCGCCAGATTGGCAGCTTTTCCATTCATTCCTATACTTTCTCTAAAAAGGTGAATAGAGCGATATGTAACCGAAAATACTAGTGTTTTTACAACAGAAGGATATAATATATCATAGTTTGCCAATGTTTCTATGTCAATGGAGAGAAAGACCGAGAACGCGTGAAATCAGGTCAACCTCAATGGTACGCGTTGAGGAACACGATACCATGATACGCAAGGGACGAGAAGGGGTAAACCATGGTAGGGATCTCGATTTCATTTTTAAATCGCATAATCGGGTACCCTATCATGGTTCGCGCGTTTGCCGGAGAGGTAGTTAGCAGATGCGCGGCAAAGGATCACCGACGAGCATATCTAATACACGCATTCCTCCAATGTCGGTGCGTAAGAAAACCATCCCCGGAGGTTCAGCCTGGACAGTACCAATAATCGCGGACTCACGACCTGATTGGTGCTCACGCATAACCGCTAACGCACGATCTGCCTTCTCTGGAGCCACAATTGCCAGCAATTTACCTTCGTTAGCAATCGTCAAAGGGTCGAGGCCCAGAATTTCGCAGGCACCCCTTACGCCTGTATGGATAGGAATAGCAGGTTCATCCAGCCCAATTGATACCTCCGATCCCAGAGCCATCTCATTTAACGAGGTCGCGATACCCCCACGCGTCGGATCTTTGAGGCAATGGACACCATCACCGACCGCTTCGAGCAACGAGGCAACCAGCGAATGGAGCGGTGCCGTATCGCTCTGCACATCGGTTTCGATATCAAGTTCTTCACGCGCGAGCATAATGGCGATGCCGTGATCCCCTATGGGTCCGCTTAGTAACACTTTGTCGCCGGGTTGCAAGCGGGTCTGCCCAATGAGCCACCTGGAACGAAGAACCCCCACACCAGCCGTGTTAATAAACACTCCATCAGCTTTGCCGCGCTGAACCACCTTTGTGTCACCGGTAACGATGGAAACGCCCGCCTCCGCAGCGGCAGACGCCATTGAGTCAACAATGCGTCGCAGGTCAGAGATGAGGAAACCTTCCTCTAGAATAAAACCTGCCGAGAGATATAAGGGGACTGCACCAGCCATCGCCAGATCGTTGACCGTGCCGTGGACCGCCAGTTTGCCAATATCTCCACCTGGGAAGAAAAGCGGGTTGACCACGTAGGTATCGGTCGTAAAGGCCATGCGCTGTCCCGTTCCCTCGATAGTAAACGTTGCGGCATCATCCATTGGATCGAGCAGGGGATTCGAGAAAGCAGGGGCGAAAACGCCTTCGATCAGATTGTGCGTGGATTTGCCACCACTCCCGTGACTGAGCGTGATCTTCTCATCGCGTAAATAGAATTTATGGCGGCGAGCCTGCCTTGTACGCTCGATCTTCTTTAAGACATCATCAAAGCGCTCCGTGTCTCTGGGTGCAGACGTATCCATAAAAACCTCCTCGTAGCGTTATAGTCGTTATTATGCCTGGGTGTTCGTCATGGGAAGCATATTGAGGCGGGTGCGCTCAGATGCCATAGAGAAGCGCCCGTAGTTGAAGTAAGCGGCGCAGGCCCCCTCCGGCGAAACCATACACGTTCCAATCGGCGTTTCAGGCGTACAGGCCGTTCCGAAAACTTTGCACTCCCAGGGCTTGATGACCCCCTTCAAC
>JACDAE010000155.1 GCA_013695595.1 Ktedonobacteraceae bacterium
CGCAAGGTGACGCCCCTACCCAGGTCAGCGAACGCTCATACCAGCCCCTGGCGGATTGCGTATGCAACAGCCGCAGCTCGCCCCGGCACAGCCAGCTTGACAAAAATATTGCTCAGATGACGATTGACGGTGCGCGGACTGATCACCAGCGCCTCTGCAACCTCACGATCCAGATGCCCCTCGGCAACCAGACGCAACACTTCGAGCTCGCGCTTCGTAAGGGTAAGCACAAGCTCATATTCGGCTGGTTGCTCTTGCACTACGCCTCTAGCAATACCAGCATGAGGCATCCTCTCTACTACATACTCTGGCTTTTCCTCTGCCTGAATAAGCTTTTCTGCACCCTCGCGCAAAACATCTATCATCGTCACCGCACGCTGCATCTCGTATTGAAGAAACAGTGCACGCGCTCTTGCACACAGTTCTTCAATATCATGCAGGGGAGCATGACGCATTAACGCCATACGCGCCTGTTCATACAGTATCGCCGCTTCTTCTGGCTGGTTATGCGTACGCTGGCAAAGCTTCAGGGCCTCTTCAAATGCCTGCTCGGCTATCGCCCAATTGCCCATATGAGCTGCAACCACACCCAGTATACGATCAACGGCGTTACCATAGTACATACAACCACGCTGTTTCTGGATACGTTCAATAAAGATCGCAGCCTGTTCTGGCATGTCCAGATGGAGAAATCCTTCCGCGAGGAAAGGGATATAGAAGTCGCCGCTGAAGCCGGATGGTTCGGGATGCTCGCTCGCATGTACCAACTGTGTACGCGCCTGTCCCCGGCGTCCAGTTACGGCGAGGAAATGTCCATATAGCGCGATCGTGCTGGGAAGCCAGTCCGTGCTTGTAGCAGCTATGATTGCATTCTGGAAAAGGTGTTCGGCCTCACTCCAATTGCCGCGCCTGAACTGTAATTCTGCCTGCGCCTGCATTGTTGTTGCCTTCAAACGCGCGTTGTCTGCATCAAGCGCTTCTTGCAACGCCTGTTGTAAATACTCTTCGCTACTTCCCCAATGCCCCTGGCAAAGCGCCATAACGCCCTGATTCCAATACAGCCAGCCGATCACACCACGTACCCCATAACGATGCGCACGCTCCAAGCCATGCTGTGTATACAGGCTTGCTTGCTCCATCTCTCCGATAGCCTGGTGGATAATACCAAGCCCCTGCTCAACCAGCGCGGCATGGAATGGATCTCCAATAGCTAAATACAGTTCCAGCGCTTGCTTCTGAAGGCGTATGGTCTCGTGAATGTGCTCGCCCCAACCACGTACCCAACTCATGATCTGTAGTGCGAATGCCTGGCTACTACGATCGCCTATCTCTGTCGCGAGCTGATGCGCCTGCCATAAGACTGGCTCTGCTGCTGCGGCATGGTTCAACAAGATTTCCAGCATCGCTTGCGCTTGCAAGAACTGAATACGTTCACTGATACGGTTCTGCTCCAGATCCATCTCTCGATGGGTGGGGAAGCTGCGCCCTGGCAACCATGAGACGGACAACCTCTCACTGGAAGAGCGTCCATACGCTACCTCTTTATCAAAGACGCTACGTGCAGCCTGCAGATGTGCCAGCGCCTGCTCATATCTGGCCTGGATACGGTAGGCATCCGCAAGCAAACGATTGGTCCGTGCAATGAGTAAGAAGGATGCTTCTTGCGGTTGCTTTTGTAATTCTGCCAGCGCCTGCTGGAACATATTGGTTGCTTGCTCCAACTCGCCGAGCTTGAACCATAGTTCCCCAATGATTATACACAGCTCTGCTCGTGTGGGATGAGCGGAGCCACTTATTGCGTTGCTATCGCCATTGGCTTCTAATAACTTTAGCACCCGTCGATAGGAGCCAATAGCCTCGCGATATGCTTGCTGTCGGGCCGCGTTTTCACCAGCGAGCAGACTCCAGCGTATAGTTGCCTCTTTTTCGCCTCCCAGAGCATGATGGTGGGCAAGCTCCGCCGCATGTTCGCTGGCTTTCAGTCCATAGAGTACTTCCAATGCTTTACCAAGTGCAGCATGGAGTAGACGCGCCTGATAGGCAGGAACCTCTGCCTGCAAAACCTCGTACACTACCCCCTGACAAAAGATATAGCGCATCGGCTGCGTATACCCCAACAAGACAATATCATCTTCTTCCTGCCCCTCAGACTGGTCGGTAAACTGAGCAATTACAGAAGACTTTACGGCCTCATCCAGCAATGCCTGCATCTCACCTGTACTTTTTTCGAGCACCGCAACGAGCGCATCGATGAGAAAGATACGTCCAGATAATGCTGCAACTTGCACGAATGCCCGGCATGCACGACTCAGTCCTTCCAGGCGCTGCTTCACTGCCAGGACAATGCTATCGGGTACATTTATGCTACTCACTGCCGCCATTTTCCACACACCATCACGCTGAACGAGTTGCTGGTTGAGGGTCAGCGTACGCACGAGTTCTTCCAGAAAGAAGGGATTGCCATCTGCACGTGCAAGCACCATTTGCGTCACGCTCTGAGGAATGGTGCCAGGTAGCAATTCCTGCAAATACTCAGTAGCAGCATCCAGGCTGAGAGGCCCAAGTGGCAGCAGGTAGAGCAAACCATTGCGCATCAGGTCGGTCAACGCCTGGGTTGCCGCATTGTTAGCTACCGTCGTTACGGGGACATCATCGCCGTCACGTTGCTGTCCACCTGACAAGCCAGCGGGGCGCGTTACACCAACCAGTGCGACACGACTCTTATGTAAACGCACTGTCAGGTACAATGTCAGTTCGAGGCTGGCGCTATCGGCCCACTGCAAATTGTCGAGGGCCAGGATCATAGGTTGCGCACTGGCAATCCGTTCAAGCAGGGTCGCGATGGCCTCAAAGAGGCGAAACTTCTCCTGTTCAGGCGAGAATACCTCCGTCTGTACCGCCTGTGCCTGCTCTTCCTTAGAAAGGGCCATGAGCAGTTCGGGGAAAAGATAGGCCAGTGTGGCAACTAACGATGTGCCGGGCACACGCATAATTGCCGCGGTAATTGTTTCAGCGACAGAAGCGTCTGGCGGTGCATTCATACCAATGCAGCGACGGAGTTCTTCGCGGGTTAAAGAGCGTAAAAAAGGGCGTAGTGCTTCAATAAAAGGGAAATATGGGAACTTGCTGCCAGATTCATAGGCGCTTGCTTTCACTATATGAAAATCAGCTTGCCGGGCCTCCTCACACAGCGCAGCCAGAAGGCGCGTTTTACCCATGCCCATCTCACCTGTAATCACCAATGAGCGTGCCCCCTGGGGCGCGTCAAAGGCAACAGTATGTAACAAAAGCTGCACAAGTTGCATTTCTACATCACGCCCTACGAGTGGTAGAGCGGGTCTGAGTCGCTCCAGTTGTATGAATGGATCAGCGAATGGTGCCTGCATCACCCTCCTAACCTACCTTAACCTGCTTCATCCCCTGCGGCTTTCTCAAACGTGGGGCAATATCATGATAGATAAATAAGCCGTAGAAGACCAGCAAAAATGGCACATCAAATGAGAAATAGAGCCAGAAGAAGGCTGAGGCGTTCAACCATAACAAATGATAGAGTAGCCCCAACGCGACGAGCGTACCGTACACAGCTGCAACTAACGCCAGGGGGCGCACGCGCGCCCATTCGCGCTCAGTCGAGAGCCAGATTGCGCCCACGCCGTTCCCGATAATGATCGCGCCGATGAAGCGTGCCAGCACGGACGAAATACTTACCGGCCAGAGGGGCAATTGGAGTTCCGGTAGAAAGAAAAAGATGAGACCTACCATGAGATTCAAGATGCCTGCAGTCAATGCCAGTACGCGCTCCGGCAAGCTAAATACTTGATGATTCATGCGTTTCCTCTTTTTGGGCTGCAATATTACGGATTACGGCCTTGCTCATTCCGATTATACTACAAATCGCGCAATTATACATCCGTTTACTCACAAAAAAATATGAAGGGCATGGGTAATCTTACCACTATGCAGGCTCATCGGGAAATGAGTAATTTTACCGATGAGCGCAAGGGCATCTTCCAGGTACAGTAAGCATGTGATGAACGTGTGGCAAAGGGATAGAGATACAAAGGAGTAATCGATCGTGAATGTTTGCACGACGAGTTTCGCAACATATTCTACGCTCTTAAAAACGTGCTAAAGAAGAAAGGAAGTCATACACATGAAAAAATTATACGCCCTTCTTTCCAAAGGATCGCTGTTCGCATTGTTCTCTCTCGCCGCCCTCGTCGCATTGAGCGCCTGTTCAATTAATCCTTCAGCATATGCCACCTCGCTCGGTGCAGTTTCGCTCAGTAATGCAGGGCAAAACAGTAACAACCATAGCTTTTCATTCCCAATGATAGCTTCTCCAGGTATCAAAGCCTGCTTGCGCAATGCAACAGGTTATGTAAAGATTATTCCTGGCTCTCTGAACGATGAGATGGAGGTAACAGTGAAAGGGCTGGCTCCAAATACAGGATATGATCTCTTTGTGACCGAAATTCCCAATAAGCCCTTTGGTATCGCATGGTATCAGAGCGATCTAGAAACTGACAGTCATGGCAATGGTAGCGTAGAAGTACGTGGCATCTTCGATGCGGAGACCTTCTCTGTTTCCACTGGCGGCCCTACAACGCAGTTTGCTCCAACCCACCAGTTCCATCTGGGCCTCTGGTTTAATGATCCTAAGGTTCCTTTCAAACTGGGCTGTGAGCCAGGCAAGACGGCACCTGTTGTTACACCCTTCAATGGCGAACAACATGCAGGTATCCAGGTTCTCAATACCGCCAACTTTGCAAATAACTCTGGTCCGCTGTCAAAAGTGCACCGCTAGAGCACCACTGGATTTGTGAGCCGCGCCTCTACACCATAGGTGAGCATTACTGATGCCCACCTATGGTTTTTTTACTATCAATCATCATTGGGTAAAACGCTCTCGTACACGCTCTCCGACTCACCTGTTGGCCTGGCTGGATCATCGAGAATCTCCCCTTCTTGCACCCTCTCCGTTAAATCCGACTATACTACACGGCCAATATTTATTCAACTCTTTTGCATAGGGGGTGTATGCTTGCCTACGTAGTCCAACGAATAGGGATTTTTCCCACAAATGATGTTCCAAATCATGCGAAAAGTGTGAAATCCGGTAGGGCATCAGCTTATGCAATTTCAATAAATATTCTGGATACCTGAATTATGGTATAATATCATTAATGTAGGGAAGCCATTTATTATTCCAGGAGATACCACTTTGCTGCACCAGCCTGTAATCAGCCCCGGAATAATAAATGGCTTCCCTACATTAATTATGTTTGTTCCATCATCGTGATATCCACATCATTTTTTTAAACAACATCACCGCGGCCGCAATTCATTGATTAGTGACCCAGGGTTGATCAATCACGAACGCAGTGAACCTCCTGGCGACTTCTCCCAAGAGTTGGACTCAATGGGCAAGCACACGCCCCTACGCCAAATGGGACACGATTTTCTCTCCATCCGATCCTCTAGAAAGGGGTAATAACGTTTGACAGAGGAATCCCTGACTATACATTTTGGAAGAGATGAGTGGATGCTGAAGATGGTCGCACTCAAAAGCCCCTGCAACCAGGAAAGGTTGCAGGGGCTTTTGGGTGCGACAAAGGTTAAATCACTGGCAGCGTCTGCCCATCGGTCATTGCCTGGGGGCCGCCATGCAGCGCATCATGACCGCCGTCAAAGGGTGTGCCGGGAATGGCACGATTTCCCAATACTTGCCGCGCAGTTGACACCCCATCGAACCACATCCCCATGTGCTCCAACTGAATACCCGATGCATCCCCAGACTGGTCGGGAGATGTCACCTGCGCCTGCCGAGCATCGGCGGCAAAGGCAACGAAGGTGATCAGGTGAAAGGTCGACTCGCCCGTTCCATCGCCACGCGTGATGAGATCTCCCACATATTCTGCATGTCCGAAAGGCTTGACTGCAATCTCGGAAAAGAAGACCGTAAATTTGACGTTCGGCGGCATCTTATCGACCGTCAGGGTCACGACATCGAAATCGTTGGCCTTCGTGTCCTGGAAAACCGTGACCAGCCCGGTTGCGTCCGGGAACTTTGCTTTGATGCCCGATGGCACCAGCGGGAATTGAATAATCAAGGTTGGATCAGCCGACGAAAGAACCTTTACAACCGGCGCGATCTGGCCCGCACTCCCAAAATCGGCTGTACGCAACTTGAGCGGCGTCTTTGGAAAACTGGGCGCTGGTGCCGCGGTATTTGTATTTGGTGTACCTGTATTCGTTGTATTTATATTGGTTGCCTGGGTTGCAGGGGCATCGCTTGCACAGGCACTCACCAATAAGCTGAGTACAAAGATTGTAGCGAAGATGACCGAATGCCCCTGTATAACCCGCCGCAGCGCTGATAAAAAGCGAAACATGATATATTCTCCTCCTCTAGAACACTGGAGCTTTCTGGCCATCGGTCATTGCCTGCGGACCCGCATGCAGCGGCGGATTACCACCATCAAAAATGGTGCCCTTGAGCGTGTTGTCGTTTAATACCTTCTGCGCGTCTTGCAATGAGGAGAACCACATTCCCAGATGTTCAAGGTTCGTGCCCGATGTCCGCCCCTCCCTCACATCCTGTGAGACACCTGGATGGCGTGCATCCATAGCAAAGGAAACGAACGTGATAACCTGAAAAACGCTCTCGCCACTACCATCCCCACGCGTCGTTAGATCAGCCACATACTCAACATGTCCAAAGGGCTTGCTGGCAATCTCAATAAAGAAAACGGTAAAAGTGATATTAGGCGGCATATGTTGCACATCCAGGGTGACCGTATCTGAGGTGCTATTATCGCGGCTCCCACGCACAATCGTCACCAGGCCCACCGCCGTGGGAAATGCCTTCTTGATGCCGCTCGGCTGTAAGGGGAACTGCTGAATGGTCGTTGGCGGCAATGAAGACAGCACATTGACCGTTGGTGCGAGGCGTCCATCCCGCTTCATCCGCTGCAACAATGTTTCCTTCGTTGTGCCTCGCAAAACAACCTGCCGACCAGCATGTATCCCCTGGCTCTGCGCACCTGCTGGGGCCGCCACCGCTGCTGTTACACCACCTGTTTGTAGGCTCATAACGAACAGCAGCACCAGTAGCCAGCCTGGAATCTTTCTAAGCAATGACATTATCGGATCTCCTTTTGTCATCAAGCATTATGACCAGAACTTAAAACACCGGGTCGGTCTGGCCGTCAGTCATTGCCTGTGGGCCTGCGTGCAGCGGCGGATTGCCACCATCAAAGGGTGTTCCCTTGAGTGTATTATCGCTTAATACCTTCTGCGCATCCTGAAGCGATGAGAACCACATTCCTAGATGTTCCAGTTGCGTGCCAGAAGCAGATCCACTCTGATCCTGCGAGGTACCGGGAGCGGTGGCGTCAGCGGCAAAAGCTACCAGGGTGATCGTTTGAAACGTGACATCGCCCGAACCATCATCGCGGGTGTGCAGATCAGCAACATATTGCACATGTCCAAAGGGCTTAATTGCTTTCTCAATAAAGAAAATGGTGAAGGTAATATCGGGCGGCATATTTTGTACATCAACCGTCACGGTATCAAAGAGGCTAACCGCAGGATTGCCCTGCACAATCGTTACCACGCCCGTTGCATTGGGAAATGCCTTCTTCACTCCGCTAGGGAAAAGTGGGAACTGAATAATCACGCTGGGTTGCTGCGAATCAAGCACCTGTACGGTCGATGCCAGTTGATGCGAACGCACCATTTCTTGCAACGTACGTGTCTGAAAACTAAGACTTCTGCTCTGATGACCTGTATTAGTATGTAATCTAGCAGCGACAGGATAAGCAAACAGAGTAATAGCAAGCACCATCAAGAGGAGAAGTAGCCCGCATATGATCGGGCGTCGTAGAGTAAGTCGTGCCACAGAAAGCTCCTTATAAGTGATGTATAGTGGGACTATGAATACTTTTCTCTTTCACAGAATAGCTTCTAAACCACCCTGAGCACATGCGCAATCTTACCCATTTTTTGGCGCTTTCCGGCCTTTCTATGCTATACTCATCTTATATGGAGTGCCGGGAAGCCTGGTCGGCAGGTCCCGGTACTTTTGTGTGTAAAAGGAGCCTTCATGCAATACTCATTCCCTCTTTCAGTGGTGAGCCTCTTTATGGTTGGCGACAACACACAGCAAAACGTCCAACTCCTGATTCTCTTGTTAGTCATCACCCTGGCGGTTGCCCTTATTTCACGTCCGCTGCGCCTCCCCTATACGCTTGTTCTGGTGGTGGTTGGCCTCATCATTGGTGTCTCTCCGCTCCTGCCAGATGTGCATTTGAACCCGGATGTAGTCTTGTTCCTCTTTCTTCCGGCACTGCTCTTTGAAGGGGCCTGGAATGTCGACGTGAAGCAACTTACCGCAAACTGGCTGATCGTCCTTTTGCTTGCATTGCCCGGCCTGCTCATCTCCGTGTTCATCGTCGCCGCACTTCTCCACTGGACATTGGGGCTTTCCTGGCTGCTGGTTCTCCTGCTCGGAGCCATGATCTCACCAACCGATCCGATTGCTGTCCTTGCGCTCTTACGTCAAATGGGCCTCTCAGATCGTCTGCGCACCATCGTGGAGGGTGAAAGTCTCTTCAATGATGGAGTAGGTGCTGCCATCTTTGAACTGGTACTTGGCATGCTGCTGCTCTCATTGAAAGGGACGGGAGGAGCACCAGCACCTGCGCTCTGGATCACGTTGCTGCAGGTGTTCTGGCTGATGCTTGGTGGACTGGCCCTTGGGGTTGGGGTTGGCATCTTAGTCACGCGTCTGGTGCGACTATTGGATGACCATCTGATCGAAATGACCGTCACCGTGAGTGTGGCCTATGGAGTCTACCTGCTGGCGACCTTCCTACACACATCAGGCCTACTTGCCGTAGTCGGTGCTGGCCTCGTCCTGGGAAGCTATGGACGACGCACAGGCTTCTCGGATCGGGCGCGCGAGGCGTCCCATGATGTCTGGGAGTTTATCAGCTACGTCGCCAACTCCCTCCTCTTTCTCTTTCTGGGCATCCAGATTGGCGAGAGCCACCTCTTCCAGGCGCTCGCCGCAATCGGGCTGGCACTCGCAGGAGTCGTCATTGGTCGAGCGGCCATGATCTACCTGCTAGTGCCGCTTCATGATGCCTGTGCACGCAGGACGGCTCGCAGCATGACAGCTTCATCTTCTGCACTCTTCTCGCACCCGGAGCCTCTCCCGCGTCGTTGGCGTCCCATTCTTTTGCTCTCAGGGTTACGCGGTGCCCTCTCCGTAGCGTTAGTGTTAAGCCTCCCAATCACGCTGCCAGATCGTAGTCTGCTCGAAAGCATTGTCTACGGCGTGGTGCTGGTGACGCTGCTGGGACAGGGCATCGGATTGCGCGTTTTGTTGCCACGTTGGAGCAAGGGAGAAAACGAAACGCCCTCTTAACACCTCTCTTAGAAGACTCACAACATGCTCTTTATTCTCTATTACGCATTCTGCTGTTCCTTCTCATTGGACAGGCGAAATAGCGTCTGATAGCGTTGATAGAATTCAGGTTTGAGTATTCCAAAGATATGCATATCCTGGCGTGCTCCATTGTGTATCTCATGTTGACGCAGGATACCCTCCCGCTGAAAACCTACACGCTCCATAAGGCGAAATGAGGGTGTATTAAAGCCATATACTTCTGCATACACCCGCTCCAAACCTTTTACAGTAAATGCATATCCCTTCTCTGGATCGTAACTGCCCTTCTCTGGCTCATTATGCGCAGAAATCAGCGCACTCTTCCATGTCTACACGAACAACAAGATGCTTGAAAACTCTCCTATCGGTGATACGTACATACCCTTCGTGATACAATGAGGAGGTGAAACTCTATCTTGCTCACCTCTCTCAGATCTCATAATTCGGGTTTAGCAGCCTTCACTAATGACTATTTGAAAGGCAGAAAAGATGATGCATGTAGCACAAAGCGGTATCTTCGCGCTAGGGACAAGCTCGCACTCCTATCTGGAATTCGATCTTCGCAAACAGGGTGATCCACTTCAAATGGTTCAGATTATTGCCAGCCTGGAAGAGCCTCGTATAACGACCGGAGGCGTCAACCTCGTCGTTGGCTTCAGGCCATCGGTAGAAGCATCGCGCAAATTTGCCGCCCCCGACGCTTAATGCGTCAGTATCTGAGGACAGGATGCAATACGGGAATGTATCCTGCCCTCAAAAGATCATACAACCGTCTCTTCGCGCTTCATTCTACCGGAGAACGAGGCCAGAGAAGGCCCTGGAATAGCAAAGAATAACGCGAGAATGAAATTCAGAAGAATACTGATAGGCGCGTTAAACCAGGCCACGACAAACGTCACCGTGTAGAAGAGTGGTCCACACAGATACTGCTGGTTGATGGCCGCAACAGCCTGAGGACTCACATTCTTCGCTAAGAGGCGATTCTCGTGTGAGGCATAACGCCAAAGAAAATTAAAACAACAGGACATTACAAAAAACATACTACTATAAATGATAGCGGCGACATGCATATCTGGACGAACGAGATACTCTGCCAGTAGATCGGTAGGAACCGGAATAAGAACAATGATGGACAGGAGCAACAAGTTAAGGAGAATCAAGATGGTATCGGTGCGCCTGATATGGACGAGGATCCGATGGTGATTCAGCCACATGATGCCTATGGTGGCGAAACTTGTTATATAGGCCACATACATCGACCATTCACGCGCCAACACCGCCCACAACCCCTTATCATCTGGTAATAGTCCCGGTACCTTGATATTTAAAACGAGCAGAGTGATCGCAACCGCAAACACCCCGTCGCTAAAGGCCTCCACACGCCCGGTCTCTTTCTCTTGCATTTTGGCTTACCTTCTGCTTCAATCGACACCATTCAATACCACAAATGTCACCCTGGGGTAGGAGCATGCTTGCCCCTACCCAATACCATTCAGCGGCAATAGTAGGGGTAAGGGTGGATGAGGGG
>JACDAE010000185.1 GCA_013695595.1 Ktedonobacteraceae bacterium
CAAGCAGGTAAATATCTTCGATGGTTGATAATTTGAGCAGACGTTTGCCTGATTGGCTCGTCATAAAATGCTCATCGACCTCATCGGCTGATTTCGCATCGGGTGGTGCCGCTGTATTAATGATCTCTTTCCACACCCGTAGTTGTGGAGCGTCTTGAGCCAGAGCATCATATGCCTGCCAGAAACCTGTTTCCTCAAAATCGGTCATTGCCTGCAAGAGCGCCACTGCTTTTTCCCGCAGCTCTTTTGGGAGGTCTGGGAGTTCTTCTCTTGTGGTCAAGCGCTTCTCACGTATCTTGCGAACCGCATCGATGAAGGCCTGTTCATGAGGCTTGGGAAGGGCCTTAAGCCGAGGAAGAGATGCCATCATCTGATCTCCTTGCTCTGATCCTTTTGCATGCGGCTTCTTTTGTGGAAGGCTTTACACATTCACAACGAAACGGCTGCATCTAAACACCTCCCCAATAATCTGCCGCCTCATCAGCATTTTCCATCTCTTGCTGCGAGATTTCGAGGAGATCGTCTCCTGGTACTTGCATCACGCTAGTACTCCTGCTCTGTTCAGAGGTGCGTTGTACCATCGTCTGCTCATCGTTGAGAGGCTGGAGGAGTTCCCTGGAAGCACGTGCATCCCACTCCTTCTTTCGTTCGTAATACTCTGTCAGGCGTACGGTGACCAATTTTCCAGGCTGGTCGCTCATCTGGTGTCTTTTCGCATCTTCTTCAAACATCGCCAACGTCCAGGATCCCCGTTCCAGACCAACATCAATGTAGCGATATTTCTCACGATCCTTTGGCATATGGCTCCCCCTATTATGCAGAATGGCTCTGCTGTTTGCGAGCCAATAGACGAGCTGCCAGGGTGCAATAGCCATGGGCATTGGCATGGATGGGATCGGTCGTTCGTGCCAGGTGAGGTATCTGCTCTTTGAGCACGGAATAGAAGTAGTACACACCTCCTCCAATGGCAAGCACTGGCTTGAAACTGGCGGCCACAGCCCCTTGATCACTCTGTCGCCAGGTCGATGCCACAAATGAGACAATATCCGTTCCAACCTGGATAACCGCTTCTTTCACAAGGTCTTCGATCTGAGCCGATTCGATAGCCCTGCCATAGACGGTTACCTCGGGATAGGCGAACTGCTCCTGTGAGGCAAAGGCACGCATGATGCGACGTGCTTCCGAACGCGAGAGGGGACGCTTAAACTCAGCTTCAAAGGTGTTCATCAGGATCTGGGTCGCCGACTCCACGCCCAATGGTTTCCCCTTGCAATACTCAGCCTGAGGCACCTGCCCTCGGGCCACGTAGAGGTCCGTCGTCCGTCCTCCGATATCGATTACGGCACTCTCGGGTGTCTTCGCGGTCGTTTTGTCTCCATAGGCGATCAGAGCACCAGCTCCTTCCATCACCACCAGGGCGATCTCAACGTGAATCGTGCGCCAGTGTTGGCCTCCATCCAAGGTAAAGATGTAGGTTCCATCCAACGCTTGTTTGATGGTCTGACGCATTCCCATATTTTTGATATACGTTTCGGCTGGCAGACCCGTGACCACAGAGACGCCAAATTCGGCATCAGGAATGAGGGACGCGGCAATTGCTAAAAGACCACGCAGGCTGTAGGTACTTGAGTATCGTTGGATAAAGCCGTGCCCGGTCCATGGTTCTGCATGCTGCTCCAGAGCCAGATCACCAATAGCGTAGGAAATCGCTTCGGTCTGGAAGCGAAACACCAACGATGTGCTGGTGTCGATCCCCAATCCACGTAACGCCTGCATATCGACGGCTGCAAAGGCGGTAGGAATGCTCCGCGCAACCCTCCCCTGTTCCAAAAAGGTCACTCCTCCAATCTCTGCATTGCCAAAATCGTGTCCATAGGGATACCATTTCATCATACAAACGCTCCTTTTTGCGTGAGACGCACCTGTGCAGAACAGGTGCGGTCCTTGTTCGCTCTGAAAGGCCAGGGAAGGTGGTTAGTACCGACCTTGTTCTGTCCTTGTTCTGAACATGTTCTCTCAGGACACTGTAGCCGATTGGTTGGCCCAAAAGCGGGACTTGAGCGAATGTTTCGGGAGTTTGTGAACAAAGCTGGATTCAAGCGAACGAATCTTCGCTCCAGCGAACGAGATCGAAAACGACAAGAGGAAAAGCAGCGTCTGGTGTCATCAGGGGCCATAGGGTAAAGGCTTCATCATCGATGGATTTACTACCTATATGGGGAGTCCAGCGTGGCAAAACTATTACGTTCGAAACACGTTCGTTTGTGCTCAATTGTTTGCCCACTTGGACGGACCAACGGCGTAAAGTCATGAACGGGGAGGTCTCATAGGGTACATCGCGCAATCGTCATCTTCGGCCAGCTGCACCAGGCAGTGACGATAGCTCTTCCGCTTTGCATTGTTCAGCCAGATCTCGCATGAAAGCACCAAGCAAGCGCTATTCTTTCAACCACTATTTCCGGATGCAATAATTTCATTTTTGGGCAAATTCCGGATGCAACCAGTGCATCCGGAAATAGTGGTCATTTTGAGCTTAAATTGGGGTGGACTCTATCAGGAGTAACACGGTATCTCTCCTGCTCAGCATGCACGCACTACTTTTGCACGTGCGCTCTCTGGGTGTGCAATTGCCCCCTTCCATTTTGTTTTTCTTTATGGTATATCCATAGTATCAAAAATAAACAATCTTTCGAGATTGGTAGGATCGCCTCTATGCCAGTGAGTTCCTCCTGGAATCGGCGGAGTCAATCCCTCTCGGATTGGTAGGTTTGTCCCCTACGTCAGTGAGTTGCTCCTGAAATCGGACCACCCTAATCGTTGTCCTTGGTAGATCATTTCTCTGGTAGATCATCCCTCGTATCGCGTCCTTTGTCGTACATCATCCCTTTGTAGGTTGTCCCGTGTAGTTCATTCCCAATAATCGTTCAAACTATTTACTTGCAAAAGGCAAGAGAAATGGAGGTGTCAAAGAGCCAGAAATGGGTCTCCCTTCCTTTCTTTTGCCTTTTTTGGCTTTTATGAAAGGAAATACCCATGAAATCAGCACAGGCTCTCTCCGTAGAACTTCTCACCCTTCATCGTCGTCTCCAGGCTCATTACACTCAGATTGAGTACCACAAAAGTGGGGCAAATCTGGTGGCTGCGCTTTTTAATTCCAATCTGCGCAGGCAATCTTTACAAACCGTCGCGAATGAGCGCCGGGAAATAGAATTTACCCTCCAGCAACTACAAGAGGTGCGGGAGCAACAGATTGCCGCTCTTTTTCTTGAATGTTGGCAGGATGAGTTCGCCCAATTGCCTGATTCGATGTTTCTGACTGAAGCGACAACACGTCGTATGAGTGTTTACGCCCATCCGCAGGAGCTTTCTCTGAAACAAAAAGCTTCTTTGCTCCCTATTATTCAACCTAGCAATTCCTAACAGCAAAACAAAGAGTTTCTGTCTTAAAAGATGATTGGCCTTTTGGTCCATCATCTTTTTTGTGTTGTGAGGCGAAGGATCTTTCCGGTCCTTCGCCTTTTTTCATGCCCAAAAGGAGGAAGAGGTATGCGAATACAAACAAAGAATGGAAAGATCATTGATGTCTTATTGGAAAGCGATTTGGGAGATTGCAAGGCATCGGGAGATCGTATCCGAACGTACTGCCCAGTTCACAAGGGTGATCATCAAAAATCGCTGTCCATTAACCGTTCGACTGGCTGGGGAAGTTGCTTTAATGCCAGTTGCAAGGCGACCGTGCTCATTCGTGAGTTCAATCCGGAGACCGCCGAGCAGCTGCTGAGAAAGTATCAGCCAGTTGCCATTGAGTCAGATCCTCTCGAGCGAGAGGAGAGAACTGAGGAGCCAGAAGAGGAATTTGAACCGGAACCGGAGCAACCGCGCAAGGCTTCAGCCGCTCGTCCTCCCATACACTGGCAACAAGATGAATGTGCAGGCCTGCTCAAACAGAACGATCTGTTGTGCCAGGCGCTCTTTGACTATCGCCTTGCCGATTGTTGGCAGGCCCAGGCGTATCTGGAATCACGAAGCATTCCCCTGGAGATCGCGGACCAGGAACGGCTGGCCTATCTCCCCCGCGAGCTCCTTGGGCAATTCTTTCCCGATCAGCCTGCCCTGGCCCGTTGGAGTGAACGGTTGCTCTTCCCTCTCACCTCTCCTACAGGCCGGGGCTTCGCGGGGCGATCGCTGTGGCGCTGGCAATTGCATATTGATGAGGTGACCCATAAAGCGATGCTCGATCAACCTGGTGCTCCCCCACGCTGGCTCAAAACCAATCCAGCCGGGTGGTTTTGTGCGCCACCTGTTGAGGTCGGGGATCGGGTGATTCTGGTCGAGGGGCCATTTGATCGGTTGGCACTGTTGGCGGCAGGGTTCGCGTCCAACGAGGTGGTGGCGCTTGTGGGAACGGCATTGCAACCTGATTGGTTGCCTGAGCCGGTTCGCCATATCGTCCTGGCGCTCGATGGGGATGAGGCAGGAATAGCATCCATCTTGCGGTTAGTGGAGCTGATCTCCGACGACGACAACTCTCGTGAGTTGTATCTGTGTCCACCACCTCGTGATCAGCGCGGCAAAGATTGGAGCGAGCGGTGGAACCGGTATGGTGCTGATGGCTTGGCCGAATTGCTCTCTACCTTTGACCTTATTCCATAACCTCATTTCATAAAAGAAAGGGAAAATCTATTATGACCAACGAAAACGCTTCTCGGGTTGCGTTCCAGATACTTCGCGTGATCCTGCTTACTGGCGAGGTCGAGGCAGCCACGCTTGTGCTTCACCGACACTTTCCCGATCTCCCACTGCCAGATGAACAATTTCTGGCCGAAGTGCAAGCCGTGATGACGGCGTATTTTACCCTGGTCTCCCAGTTGGATGTCTTTGCCGCTGCAAAGCGTCCTGAGTTTTTCGGATTGAGAAAACTCATCAAGCAAGGAGTTGAAAAGCGGCTTCAAGAGGAGAAGCATAGGAGGTGATAATGGATCACCATAGGAT
>JACDAE010000233.1 GCA_013695595.1 Ktedonobacteraceae bacterium
GCTGTAGACGGTATAAGGCTGGTGTTTCAGAATGGCAAGGTTGTCGAGGCCAGTGCGCGGCAGGGGCAGGAGTATCTCCTGCAGATGCTAGAGTTGGATGAAGGGGCACGCTACCTGGGCGAATTTGCCTTTGGCAATAACATGCGCGTGACACGGGGCACCAAAAACATTCTTTTCGATGAGAAAATGGGTGGGACGGTCCACCTGGCGTTGGGAAATAGCTATCCCGAAACAGGTGGCTTAAATCATTCGGCTTTACACTGGGATATGATCTGCGATCTACGTACAAAGGGTGAAGTGTGGGTTGATGATACACTGTTCTTAAAGGATGGGAAACTCATTGTCTAAGCCCTCACCTTGCTAAATTCCCTGTCCATGGCTTAGAATGTAGATACCACACATTGAAATACAAAGACACTAGTTTTCCCTCGGAGGCTTACGTTGGAGCAGGAACAAGAAATGTCATTGGAGACAATTGAAGATGTACAGCGAGCGATGTTTGCGCAGGATTATATAGCGGATCGCGGCCTGGCAACGGCGGTCTTTCTCGCGCTCAAGCAACGTAAGCCTCTCCTCCTGGAAGGCGAACCGGGAGTAGGTAAGACGGAGGTCGCACGGGTATTGGCGGCTCTTCTGGACACTCACTTGATTCGCCTGCAATGTTATGAAGGCATCGATGTCAATACGGCAGTCTATGAATGGAACTACACGCGCCAGATGCTGCACATTCGTCTCATGGAAGCAGGTGGCAGCGGACAGCAAGAAGAATTGAAGCAGATCTTCGGACCCGATTTCCTGCTCCAACGCCCCCTCTTGCAGGCCATAGATCCTACCAATGAGAAGGCACCTGTGCTGCTAATCGATGAACTGGATCGCAGCGATGAGGAGTTCGAGGCCTATCTGCTCGAATTGCTCTCCGATTTCCAGATCACAATTCCTGAGATTGGGACCATTCGCGCCAAAGAGCCACCATTTGTGATCCTCACGTCCAACCGCACACGCGAAATTCACGATGCACTACGCAGGCGCTGCCTCTATTACTGGATCGACTTTCCCACATTGGAGAAAGAATACGCGATCATCCTGGCGCGCATGCCCGGCATCCCTGAGCGCCTGGCAAAACAGGTCTGCACCTTTGTGCGCGAGTTACGTAGCGTCGATCTCTATAAAGCTCCTGGTGTCGCGGAGACGCTCGACTGGATCAGTTCACTGCTAGCCCTCAAACAAATGGACCTGGTCGAAGGTCCCGTGCGCGATTCGCTGGGAGCACTCCTCAAGTACCAGGACGATATCCTCAAGGTGGGTGGAAGCGATCTGGGCAAGCTGATCCAGAAAGTACGGGGAGCCTCCTGAGCATGAACGCAGCGCAATCACAGAACAATGGCGAACACAAAGCCCCCTTAATCATGCGACCAATTGATATAGAACGTGGCGAACGGCTCGTCTATCGGCTCACCGAATTTGGGCGCATTCTGTGGGAAGTAGGGATCAGCGTCGGCCCAGGACAGATGCTCGACCTTGCGGAGACGCTGAGATACATCGATCCGACCAATCGAGAAGATTTCTACCATACGCTCAAATGTTGCCTGTTGACAAAACATGAACAAGAACCCATCTTCAATCAGATGTTCGATTACTACTGGTTTGTACGCGATAAACAGGATAAAAAGAAAGACGCGAACCAGGGCACAGTCAAACGCGAGCAAAAACAGATGCGCCTGCCACCATCCGAACGCAAACGGCTGGCCGAGCACATGAACAAGCAGGAACAAGTCAAGGATACGCGTAGAGAGATGCGCCAGAGCGATCAGCTACGCCAGAAAGAGGGCCAGATTGAAGATGATGATGACACAGGTAAACCGCAGGGCACAGCCTACAGCGCGATAGAGTACCTACGCAAAAAAGACTTTGAGGACTTCACCTGGGACGAAGTACAGGAAGCGAAACGCCTGATGGCTGAGATGCGCTGGCATCTTGGCATGCGTCCAACACGGCGCAAGACACCAGCGAAAAACGGCACTTATCCCGACATGCGACGCATGGTGCGGCGCAACCTCAAATATGGCGCGGAACTGATCGAACTAACGTGGCGCAAAAACAAACGCAAACCCCGGCCACTTGTGATCATCTGCGATATCAGCGGATCGATGAGCCTTTATTCGCGCTTATTGCTTCACTTTGTGCACACCGTCTCAAATGGCTTGATGAACGTCGAAACCTTTGTCTTTGGCACACGCCTCACCCGTATCACCCGCCAACTCAAGCGACGCGATGTCGACGATGCGGTGCGGGATGTATCAAAATCCGTACAGGACTGGTCGGGCGGGACACGTATTGGGGATGCACTGCACTTCTTCAATCATCAATGGGCCAAACGCGTCCTTGGGCGTGGCGCGGTCGTTCTGGTGATCAGCGATGGCTGGGATCGTGGTGAGGCTGGTACATTGAGTATCGAGATGGATCGGTTACAACACAGTTGCCACCGCCTCATCTGGCTTAACCCTCTACTCGGTTCGCCCGACTATCGCCCACTGACCATTGGTATGAAAACGGCACTTCCGTTTATTGACAATTTTCTGCCTGCACATAATCTGAATAGTCTGATCGACCTGGGCAATTTGCTCTCCAGCATTGACGATAGCCGACCAGAACGTAGTCCAGCCGCCCGACGCAAGGCCGTCGAGGCATGGAGCAAGGCAAAGAAGCCTTAGTTATAAGGAGACAAATGCTATGCGGGATGTGTTACCTGATATTGAAAAGTGGCGTGCTCGCGGCGAACAGGTTGCCATCGCAACGGTTGTAAGTATGGCAGGTTCGGCCCCACGCCGTCCAGGAGCCAAACTGGCGGTGAGCGAAAAAGGCGAACTGAGCGGATCGGTCAGCGGCGGCTGTGTAGAACCAGCGGTCGTACACACAGCCATGGAAGTCATGAAAGACGGGAAGCCGCAGATGCTCGAATTCGGCATCAGCGAAGAACAAAACATCGAGCAGATCGGCCTGGCCTGCGGCGGCACCATCCGCGTGTTTGTCGAACGCCTGGATTGGTAAAATATGAATAACATCTATGAAGATCTAAAAGATGCGCTGGACAAAAAACAAGGCGTCGCATTAGCTACCGTCGTAGGTGGACCTGCGCACGTTGGGACAAAACTTCTGGTTTTTCCCAACAAAACGGCGCATGGGACGCTGGGATTACCAGAACTGGACGAATATGTACGTGCAGACGCTGCAAATGCAATCTGGAGCGGCGATGCCAGCATTTTCAGCTACTCACTACCCACAGCACAATCATTTGACGTATTCATCGAGGGCTTTCCTCCACCACCTATGCTCATCATCGTGGGTGCAGGTCACATAGCTATCCCTCTGACCATCTTCGCCAAAACGCTGAACTATCGCGTCGTGGTTATCGATGCACGGGCGGCATTTGCTACGCGCGAACGCTTTCCCTCTGCCGACGAGTTGATCGTTGCCTGGCCCGACGAAACATTGGAGAAAATGGACCTTTATCCGTCTACATCAGTAGCAGTCTTAACGCATGATCCAAAATTTGATGAGCCAACCCTGAAAGTCGTACTCACGCGCAATTTCGGGTACATAGGCGCAATTGGGAACCGCAAAACTGGCGCTGACCGGGCAGAACGGCTTCTCAAGCAAGGACTCACCGAAGAGCAGATCAAGCGCATCCATGGACCAATCGGGCTAAATATCGGGGGTGCTGAACCCGAAGAGATGGCGCTGGCAATTATGGCTGAAATTGTTGCTGTACGCCATCACAAAAACCCTACAGAGATACTCGATTGGACCAAAAAGTAAAACCTGCAACTTACAGTTGATTTATTCGTTCTTATATATGAGTAGTTATTATTCTCAAGGGCAATAGGGTAGCAAGCGTATAAGCATGTGTCAAATTGCTTCATTATTATTATTGATAGCATGTATATAGAAAAGGATGCTCCATGCCAGATCAATATCCTAATCAATACGATCCCACCGAGCCGATTCAGCCACCTTCATCATCACAGGGCAAGCTCGTATTGGGCGGTTCTCAAAATCAAGCAGGGCCTTCTCAAAGGAAGCCATATCAATATCCACAGGGCCAGCCTCCGCAGACTCCCGGAGGACAGCCACCATATTATCCGCAGCAGGGGCAGCCACCACAACAAGGGGCACAGCCTCCACGCTATCCGCAGCAAGGACAACCCCCACAACAACAGGGGCACTATCCACAGGGACAGCCTCCGCAACAGCAGGCGGGATATCCTCAGCGGCAGGCCGGACCACAGATGCCTCCACCAATTGGTGGCCCCAATGATAATCGCTATCAGGGCTATCCACCACCCGGACAGGTAGCGGGACCGGGCGCACCAAAACGCAAACGTCGTGGCCGGGGCTGCCTGATCACCAGCTTAGTGCTCGTAGTGCTAGTCGTCGCGTTAGTGATTATGAGTGTGGTTACCACGCAGCGTGTACTCGCTTTTGGGTCGGCCATCTCGCCGCAATCGCCACTCAGTTCGCAGCAAAGCCTGGGCGCAACCCGCGCAAACCTGCTCATTATGGGCTATGGTGGCAGTGGACACGATGGCGCATACCTGATGGACTCCAATGTAGTTATTAGTTTAATCCCTAATAGCCATCATACATCGCTCGTTTCTGTACCACGTGATCTTTTAGTACAATATCCACCAAACTCACAACAGTTCACCAAACTCAATGCTGTTTACACCATAGCATCAAATGGAACAGCACGCTCCGTAGCGGGTGGAGATGCTGTGGCAGCTAAAATCTCGCTGGTGACAGGATTGAATGTCAAATATTGGATGACGATCAACTTCAGCGGTTTCCGCGACCTGATCAATGCTATTGGCGGCGTTGATGTCAATGTGCAGACACCTTTCAATGCCTGTTATCCAAAGAACGACGACGCGAACGTAGACGCTGCCTGGATCAAAGTGCAATTCAATAAAGGCGTACAGCATATGGATGGTGAAACGGCCATTCGTTATGCACGTGCCCGTGAACCACTCGCGGTCTGTAATATGGGTACGTCAGAGAACCTTGCACAATTGACCGATTTCGCACGGTCGCAGCGCCAGCAGGACATTATGAAGGCGACCCTTGCCAAAGTAAAACAGGCATCGACGTGGCCCAGTTTCTTCAATGACCTGACGGCACTCCAAAAGACCATCTATACCAATCTCTCGTTGAGCGATCTGGCAAGATTTGTGCTGGCGATGGATCTCAACAGTCCTAATACGCCACATATTGGATTGACGAACGGAAATGTGCTGGAAGATTCCACTTTTAACGGCTCATACATCTTACGGCCACAGGGCGGCGATTGGGCCTTGATCCCTAAATATATTAACCAGCGTCTGTACAATTAAGGATTAGACGCATTAAAAACGGGTAAATACGTAAAACATGGTAGGGACCCGATTGCATCGCGTCCGTGATTTATCAATCCGGGCCCAACAACCAATGAATTGCGAACGCGATACAATCAGGTCCCTACCATGTTTCATGCTTTACAAGCATAAGCGTCGCATGCGCGTCGTTTTTAGAAAGCGAATGTATGGCAGAAAGAATGCACAATGCCCAGAGGCAAGTCGGCGGCATTTATTTAATCGGCCAACTGCTTACAACCGGAAATGTGATTAATACCTATACAGCATACAATCGTAACACGAACGATGTAGTGGGACTGTCTGTGCTCGAACTTCCTGCCACTCTCCCTCCCGCAACCACACTCCAGATGCTACAGCCGCTAGAACAACGCAAAGCGGTACAATCGCCACATATTTTACGTATACACGACTGGGGTATTGATGGTACACGTCTCTATATAGCAACCGACCCACCACGTGGTATTACGCTACAACAGGTTATGGATAACGAGAATATCGACCTCAAACGTGCCCTCGACATGAGCAAGCAACTGGCACAAGGCCTCAAGGTTTTCCATGAAAAGGGGATCGCAGGCATAGACCTGCGACCACAGCTCATCACAATTGATACGGTTGGCATCCTCGATCGAGTGCAGAGTGATGACATTGGACTACGAGCCTTTCTCACTGCCATCGGTTATGTCAATCTTACTGACAAGCAGCGCAGTGATGATATCAGCTCTTTAGACCCGCGTTATAGTGCCCCGGAATACATTCAAGGCGGGGCAATTGGTTCCGAGAGCGATGTTTACCAGATGGGCCTGCTGCTGTTCACCTTAATTACTGGACGCCTGCCATTTGTCGGACGTAACCTTGCCGAAACCGGCATCATGCAAGCCAATAACCCGGTCCCGCTCATGAGTCGCTTTAATCATAAGGTGCCCACGGCATTGCAACACATTGTTGAGCGAGCGATGGCAAAAGAGCGTGACCAGCGTTATCCAAATGCTGATGTCTTTCTATCAGCATTAGAAAACATCCAGCTACCTCTTTCAGCCGCTGAATTGATGGCGCAAAGTGGCAAGCAGGCCACGATTGCATTCACGCACGAGATGCAGAAAATAGATGATGATATTCTCGCGCAAGTCCCTGACGCGCCATTGGAGGTATATACAATTCCCAATGTAAGCCATGGGGAAGCAAAGGTGTACGCCTATCTTAGCCTTGAGCGGGATGAGCGGGAAGTGCAACGGCTAGACATCACCCAGAAGAGTATTATCGTCGGACGTAGCGATCCCAAGCGTGGATATAGTCCCGATATCGATCTAAGTGCAGTGGATATACACAGGACGGTCTCACGGCAGCACGCACGCATACGCTTCGAGGAAACCTTTTTCTCGATCGAAGATCTCAAAAGCCACAATAAAACCCGCTTGGGCGAGTTGCCATTGGAGCCGCTGAAGCCTGAAGTGATCAAGGATGGGGATATGGTCCATTTTGGGAAAGTAAGGATGCGCTTCAGGGTTCCGCGTATATAGATAGTAGACTTGAGCGCTGATCTACCATAACATATTGCATAATCTGGAAAATTGAGCCTTCACGCTCTTGACAGCTCTGGTGTATGGTAGAAGAGTCAAATTCCAGGAGTTTATCATAATCTCTGCCAGGAAGAATTACTGCCATGGACAGACACACCATGGGAAGAGATGGGGTGGAAGGCGCTCGCATTCTTTCAACGGCACCTATCACAATAACTCTCTTCAGGTTAAACAATCATCTAGAAAAATACAGAATAGTAACTACTGCTCTACCAAACGTCATTACATCAACGTAGCGACCCAATTTATGACTCCACTGGGAATTTTTGATCGGACGACTGGACACGTGATGGAGATGGGGGAAAGCACGGAATAATAAATGTCTTCCCTACACATACATGCGTTGATTGCAAAATCGAATAATGGATTGATTCTCTTTTATTGTATGTTTTATTCATTATCCTATTACTCGCAGAGAATAGGTATGTGTAGGGAAGACATTCATTATTCCGTGTCCCCTATTGAGCTTCGCTTGTCCAGACAAAATTTCCCAGTGGAGTCATTTATTGCGTCCATCAATTGATTGAAGATTGACAGAGTACTAAGTACATTCAAGGATGAAACGCGGAATGAATTGTATGTCATCAAGCTAAAACGGTGCCAATGTATTCCGCACTTGAAGCTTGAATGTACTTATGATTTCGCAATCGCAATCAGATCTGCCAGCAATCCCTGAGCTGTTTGCACACTCCCGGCCCCAGGACCAATCACCGTCACCTCAGAGAGCGTATCGGTCTGGAACGTAATGGCGTTCATGACGCCGTCGACGCGTGCCAGAGGATCGCTGAGGGGGAGTGCCTGCGGCTCCACGCGTACGTCAAGAGGACATTCGCCAAGATCCGCGACGACGTGCAGAGAGGTGAGCAGCTTGATACGCTTGTTCTCATGATTGGCTTTGTGGATCTGCTCTTTTGTGACCTGCGTAATGCCCTCGCGCACCACCTGATCGATAGTCACAGTATGCCCAAAGACCAGCGCGGACAGAATCAACGCCTTTGCAACCGCATCATATCCTTCGACATCGGCGGTTGGATCGGTCTCCGCATATCCCTGCGCCTGGGCCTCCGCCAGCACATCGCTATAGTTGCGCCCGCCTGCCATTGCGCTGAGGATATAGTTGGTCGTGCCATTGAGGATACCACGGATGGAACGTACTCTGGCACCCGCCAGCCCTTCGCGAATAGTGCTAAGCACCGGCGTCCCGGCCATCACGGTCGCCTCCATGCGCAATTGTACGTGATGCTCGTGGGCAAGATGCATGAGGTCGATCGCCGCCAGAGCGCCCGGTCCCTTGTTCGCTGTAATGACGTGCATATTTTGCGTTAAAGCGGCGCGGATATGGCTGATGGCGGGTTCTGCATCGCGTAGATTGGTTCCCGTCACCTCGACCAATACGTCCCCTCGGGTGGCACGCACCCCGTCAAGGGCATTCTTCCAGGATTGCACGCCGGGATGTTGTGTGAGTGCAGCACGTCTCTTCCCCAGTTCCAGCAGGGTTGGAATATCCAATCCTTCCTCGCGATAGATAAAACCTTGCGAGTTCGCAACGCCGACGAGCTTTACCTCAAAATCATAATGAGAGCGCAGAAGATCATGTTTCGTTGCCAGCAGTTCCGCAAAGCCCTGACCCACGACACCAAAGCCAACCAGGGAGAGACGCAGTTGTTTCATAAAACTACCTTATATCCACGATAATTTGAGACGATCAAGGACGCGTCTGACGGGACCCAGTTCTTCAATGCCAAGCAGACGAGAGGCACGAACATAAACGAACACGCCTACAAACAATTCTAGCAGCAATTTGAGGATAGCCGCAATAGTACCGAGCAGGCCAAGAGTAGGTACCAATGTTGTATTCAGGAAAGGAATGTGATCCAGGACGACGCGCAATACCAGCAGGGCCAGTCCCATGGCCAGAGAAGCCAGCATTACACGTGCGATAAAGACCCCAATTTCCTTCAAAGGTAAACCGACACGCAGATGCAGAAGCCAGTACAATACTATCGCTTCCAGCAGGCCAGCCAGAGAGGTGGAGAACGCCAGCGCCCCCATCCCCCACTGTGTACCCCACACCGCGACATCGATAATAACCAGGCTAAGGGCGATCTTAAAAATGAACTGTCCTACACTCACGATTACTGGCGTCTTGCTATCGCGCAAAGCATAGAAGGAGCGCGTCAGGATCTCAACAGAGGCCAGTCCGGCCAGGCCCATCGCAAAGAAGGCCAGCGGGACAGCCGTAGACTCTGCATCCCTCAAGCCAAAACGACCATGCTGCAAAAGCACCTGGATAATCGGAAAGCCAAGCACGATCAGGCCAACACTGGAGGGGATCGACATAAAGAGGATACTGCGCAATGTTTCCATAATTGTGTTGCGCACACGATCGATACGCCCCTTCGCCACATTCTCGGCCAGGGTTGGGAAGGCAGCCGTTGAGACAGCCATTCCAAAGATGCCAAGGGGAAGGAGCATCAGTTGGAGCGCCTGATAGTATTGAGTGATCAGTCCCCCGATACCACCAATGGCGACGACTACCAGCAATTGAATCAGGCCACGATCGACAAATGTTGACAGGTAGAGCATGGCAGCATTCACGATGCGCGGCACCATCTGACGTCCGATCTGGATCACGCCAGGATGTCGCCAGTCAAATGACTTATAATTATACTGCATCCCGACCCTGCGCAGGCCAGGTATCTGCACACCGATCTGGAAGAGTGCACCCAGTACCACACCCCAGGTTGCGGCGTAGACGGCTAGCGTGTCGTTGCGTTGTCCCCGAAAAGCCAGGTAGAGGCCGGGTATCAGGCCCAGAATTAAGCCCACATTATACACAACGGTACCGATAGCGGGCAGGCGGAAATTCTGCCGCGCATTCAGAACCGCCGTCACAATCACTCCTGCACCCAGAGCAATAGATTGGAGCAACATAATACGTGTAAGAGAGGCAATAAGATCAAGTTGAGCCGGACCCACGCCTGGATTATAGATTGGAACGAGCAGGCGGGCAAAGATAATTGCGAGGAAAGCCAGGACCATCATAACAGCAATAGCGAGATTGAGGGCGGAGCTCGCGATATGCCATGCCGTCTTTTCGTCTTTATCACCCACCATATAATTTGTAAAAACGGGGATAAATGCTGAACTGAGTGCGCCACCGGCGACAATATTAAAGATGAGGTCGGGAATAAGAAACGCCTGTAAGTACGCATCGGATGTATGGCTTGTGCCGAACACAAAGGCAAACATTGCCGTACGCAACAGGCCTAAAAAGCGACTGGCAACGAAAGCAGTCGTTAGTACTGCGGTTGCTCTCCCGATACGCACACGCTGGAGCATGCTTGTATCTTGCGCTGGTGCTGCTGCAGATTGCAGATTTTCGGGCGCAGGAATCTCAGCATAAGGCTGGGCTTCAAACGCTGCTTCCGGAATGCCTACCTCGCCTTGATAGGACGACAACTGAGGTGGAGGCGGATTTTCTGCTTGCCATCCGGGTCGAAGAAGGGGCGCGGAAGAAAGGTCTGCGACGCCATTGGTGGGTGGGTGCCCGGCGCGCTTCGCTCCCCACGGGAGCAAGGCAGTAATGTCTGGTCCAACCATACGGCGTTGCTGGCGGCGCATGCGTTCCTCGCGCAATTGCTGCAGACGTTCCTGGCGCAATTGTGCAATAGGTTGCGAGGGCTGAGGCGTATCAAAATACTGATACTCCATGCCCTGACCATACCCCAACGATGTCCCCATATCCCGAATAGGTTCTTTATATTGCGGCCTCAACTGCGGCTGGCGTCCTCCAGGTGGAGGAATCGGCGCTGGATTGACAGGAGGCTGAACCGGGACAGGTGGAGGTACTGGTTGTGACGGCGGTTGCTGTGGCACATACGACCAGACAGGAGGAACTACAGGTGGTTGCCCCTGATCCTCCTCTTCCTGATCATACTGCCAGCCATAAAATCCCTGTTGTGCTGGTGCCTCCTGTCCTGTAGAAGGAGGCTTTTGTCCTTCATTTGCCACTTTTTTCTCTTAGAATGCTATAATAAGTGCGGTATAACTTTTTCTAATTTCCACACTTGTATACAAGTACCATACGGTTTATTGTTTCAGCATACCATAATCAGACGTTTCTGACTAGCCTCTGAAATGTGGAATCTCAAGGCTGCACAGATCTTCCTTCCCTGCGTTCTCGGAACGAAAACACATGCAGGTAACAAAAACTCAACCGCGCTACAATTGACACGACGGGCCTGAGCCTATACAATCGCGACATCAACAGGAGTTGATCTAAAAAGCATATCTATCTGGTACACTAAAGATAAGAGATCGAAGCAACATCTGAGGAGCACTATTTCAAATGGAACATCTCAATGCGGTTATTCTGGCTGGTGGCAGTGGGACGCGGTTATGGCCACTCAGCACGCCAGCTTTTCCTAAGCAATTTTTGCCCTTGCCCGGCGGCAATAGCATGATTCAAGAAACGTTAGGGCGTGTCGCTCCACTCACTACGCCAGCGCAATCATGGGTTGTAACCGGCCAAAAAATGGCTTCCTTAGTGCAGGAACATCTGCCATCGATCGCGCCAGACCACATTTTGCGCGAGCCCATTGGACGCAATTCGGCTCCGGCGATTGCCTGGGCGGCGGCTGTGCTGGCCCGCCAGGATCCCCAGGCCGTGATGGCAACATTCAGCGCGGACGCCGTGATTGCGAATGTTGAAGGGCTGCGCCATACGCTCTCCCTGGCCTATGAGTTGGCGGAACAGGGCCGCCTGGTCACCATCGGCATCAAACCAACAACGCCTGAGACTGGCTACGGCTACATCCGTTTTACTGACCATGTACAGGAAAGACACGGCTACCAGGCATTCACCGTTGAGCGCTTTGTCGAGAAGCCAGATCTGGCAACAGCACAGAGCTATTTGCGCGACGGTCATTATGTATGGAACGCAGGTATATTCATCTGGAAAGTGGAAACGATCCTGGCCGAACTACGTGAGCATCTGCCAGAAGTCCTACGCAAAATCGAGACGATCGTCGATGCGATGGGCACAGCACGCGCTCAAAGCACGCTTGATGAAATCTGGCCCACGATCCAGGCCATCTCCATCGATTATGGTATCCTGGAGAAAACGCATAACCTCGTGGTTATTCCCGCCGATCTGCAATGGAACGATGTCGGCAATTGGGAGCAGTACGGGGCGCTCTTTCCCGCTGATGCGCAGGGCGTACGCGGCGTTGGTGCACACGAAGGCTTTGGCAGCCAGAACGTCGTCGTGTACAATAATACGCAGCGCGAGATCTTTACGATTGGGATAGAAGACATCATTATCATTGAGATGGATAACAAAACCGTCATCTGCCACAAAGATCAGGTGCAACGCGTAAAAGAACTGGCGGAACGAGAACAGAAACGGACGAAATAACTAACATGCGCTTGTCAACACGGATTTGTTGTTAACACGGGCTTGTAAACCGCGCCCCTACATTTTGGGTGGTATAGTTCTGTATTTACCCAAATGTAGGGGTGTACTTTGTGAATCCGCGACTCTCTAGCTTCTATATGTTATAATCTATATCACAAATAGATCGTTGGCGCTTTGTAGAAAAAAGGAGTTCCCCAGACATGCTCTCCAGACAATTGACGCCCGATGCGAAGTAAAAGACCATCTCGCCTCACGCAACCCCATCTTTGCTGAAGCTTACAACGGACGCATATCGGGTCAGTAGCTTCGACAAAAGGCAAAATGGAATTGACACACGAAAAAGACTTCTTTCATCATCTGCTGGACTTCAGCAATTGTTTCAAGGCAGTCATTGTGGATAGAGAGAACTATGTAGCTAAGGAAGGAAAGAAATATGACTACCCGCCCCTATCGTACAAGCATCCCCGCCGACATTCTCGCACTCTCACACGAACGGGATCTTCTACGCCGCCGTGGTCAATATCAGCGGGCCGATGATCTGAAAAAACAGATTGAGGAAGCCGGATACGCTGTTAAAGATAATCCACATGGAGCACATCTGGTAATTTTGCCAGGCGTCGACGTTGATGGCAAGCTTTATCGCATGACTCACCAGTTGCCATCGCTGCTCGACGAACCCGATACCTGCACCTTCTCGGTGATTATTCTGGCACGCAACAATCAGGATCGGGTGCGCCGCTGCATCCAGAGCGTGTTGCGTTTCGCCGATGCGAGCAACATTGAAGTGCTCCTGGTCGATAATGCGTCGCAGGATGGCGTCGACCTCTGGGCAGAAGCGCTCAAATATCAGGAGCCACGCCTGCACATTCTGCGTGCCACACGGATCATGGGTGCCGCCGACGCCTATAATATGGCTCTGAAACAGAGTCATGGGCAGTATATCCTGCTGCTTGATAGTAGCGCGGAACTCACTGGCGACATCTTTACGCCCCTGGAGAAGACGCTGGCCGACAAAGAAATCGGCATCACAGGACTGCATGGATTGAGTACTGACGACCTGCGCCACTTTGAGGAATGCGCACCTGAGGAGGCCGAGGTCATCGATAGTCAGTGCATGGCCTTCAGGCGCAAAGTGCTTAAGGAGGCTGGACTGTTCGATGAGCGTTATCGCTATCCTCACTATATGGATATCGATTTCAACTTAGCCGTGCGCGATACCGGTGTTAAAGCCATCGTCACCCCTGACCTGCCACTTATATATCATACGGATGATCCAAAGGAAGAGGTCACTGAAGCCGAACGGACACGATTAGCCAAACGCAACTTCTATCGCTTCCTGGAAAAGTGGGGCGATCGAGACGACTTGCTACCCGACGATGGCGAGGACGAAGAGGAATAAACCCGAATCGCATCGAGGTAGGGAAG
>JACDAE010000234.1 GCA_013695595.1 Ktedonobacteraceae bacterium
CCCCTACCCGGATGAACAACGTTTCCTCAAGGGATGGAGGTCCTCATTTGTACCAGGCTAAGTTTTTTATCTGATAGTGATTACTATAGTGCAAGCTTGTCAAAACCACGTGAAAGATGTGTAAGGAATATACTCTTTTTCGCTTTGTACTTCTCTGATATTTGCCCAATCAATTGACCTTTTCGATTCGCATATGGTACGCTTCCCTCGTAGAAGGCAACTAAAGCGAACGAAGGTAAAAGCATACATGCAGATTGATCCCCTGGCACTCTTGCAGCTCTCACAACTGGCGGATAGTGCTCTGCCGATTGGGGCAACTGCTCACTCTTTTGGCCTGGAAACTCTGGTAGCCGAAGGCACTCTCACCGTCGTGTCCCTCGCACCATTTCTGCACGACTATCTGAAAGAAAGCGGCACATTCGAGGGCATCTTCTGTCGCCTTGGCTACAAGCTCACAACAAACAATCTGGATAGCGGCTCTTTCGCTACCCAATGGCTGGAGCTCAATGCACGCCTGAGCGCTTACAAAACTGCACGCGAGAGCCGAACCGCCAGCGCTACCCTCGGACGCCGCCTACTCCAACTCGTCCTGGGCGTGGAGGAGCATGTCCAGGTACGCCAGGCGCTTCAGATCTCGAAAGATGCCAGAGAAGACATTCACTACAGCATCGCCTTTGGCCTCATTGGGGGTATACTGGGACTGGGTGAGGAAGCGGCAGTACTTGCACACCTGCAACAAACATTGCTCGGACTCGTCTCGGCCTGCCAGCGCCTATTGCCGCTTGGTCAAAGCGAGGCCAGCCGCATCGTGTGGCAACTCAAACCTGCCATGATCGCAAGTGCCGAACACAGTACTGCCGTCGATGAGATCACACTTTTTACGCCACTCCTGGATGTGGCAAGCATGCGTCACCCGATCCTAACAACACGCCTGTTTATCAGCTAAACGCCATGATGGCCACGCGGAGAAGCATGTATGCATAAAGAATTATTTGCCCATAGGGTCAAGGGACGCTTATCCATGACCTTTACCTATCATGATGCATCTCAGGAAACGCGCCTGGTCGCCTGTGATCATGAGCCTCCATTGAGGGTTATACGCGCATTCCCGCTAGCAGGGGGTGCAACCCTGGTTCACATACATAACCTTTCGGGGGGCATCCTGGGCGGAGATCACCTGTCGATCAGTGCCGATATTGGGCCATGCTCAACGGTGCAACTCACCTCCACCAGCGCCACTCGCATCTATCGCAGCACGCCTACAGCTCCCATAGCGACACAGACTATTTCTATCCAGGTGCGCGAGGGCGGTTTGCTAGAATATTTGCCCGATCCACTTATTCCTTTCGCTGGCGCACGCTATCAGCAGCAGACCCATATCGATCTGGCACAGGATGCAGGTCTGTTCTGGTGGGAAACAATCACGCCGGGGCGCGAGGCGCATGGAGAAGTTTTCGGCTATGAACAACTCCATCTCTCAACAGAGATCACCGCTCTGGGCAAGCCGCTGGCAATCGAGCGCATGAGGATCGAACCACAGCACCAGGCCCCCTCATCGTCTCTACGGCTCGGCTCTTTCCTTTATTTTTGTAGCTTCTATATCTGTAAGGTTGGCCTGGAGGCGACACGCTGGCTGCATCTTGAACAACAATTACAGGCTCTCGCACAAGAAATGAGCAGGCCAGCGGAGATCTCCTGGGGCGTGAGCACCCTCGTCGCACACGGCCTGCTCGTGCGTGCTGTCAGTCGGCAAGGCAGAGATATCGCCACAGGGTTGCTGGCATTCTGGCGAGCAGCGAAACGGCTGCTCTATGGACAAGAAGCAATTCCACCACGTAAAATTTATTGATACATACAAACCGCCAATAAGTGGGGGGATGCCAACTCCACCCCTGGAATGATTACGACAACAAGGAGAATCATGTGCATCTTACACAACGAGAGCAAGAAAAATTATTGCTGTTTGTTGCCGCAGAGCTGGCTCGCAAACGCCAGGGCCGTGGATTGAAACTCAACTATCCCGAAGCCATTGCGATTTTATCCGCCGAAATTCTGGAAGCCGCACGCGATGGCAAAAGCGTCTCTGAGATTATGTCATTTGGAGCCACCATTCTGACGCGTGAGGATGTGATGGATGGTATCGCTGAGATGATCCACGATGTCCAGGTCGAGGCAACGTTTCCCGATGGGACGAAGCTCGTTACCATTCATGATCCTATTCGATAGAAAGGGAGGTCTCGCTATGAAACCTGGCGAATATTTGCTGAACGAAGGCGAAATCCTTGCCAATGATGGGCGCAAGACAGCCACGGTCCTGGTCAAAAACACCGGCGACCGACCCATACAGGTAGGCAGCCACTATCACTTTTTTGAGGTCAATCGCGGCCTGACGTTCGACCGACCCGCCGCCTATGGGATGCGCCTGAATATTGCCGCAGGGACGGCGATCCGCTTTGAGCCGGGCGAAGAGAAAGAGGTTCACCTGGTGGCCTTTGGCGGCTCCCGTGTTGTGTATGGACATAATGGACAGGTCAATGGCCCTCTGCAATAAGGCTTCATCGATCTGGCAAGCGAGCAATTCAACATCCCAGAGAAGAACTCTTTTGCCAGATCAATAGCTCCCCCTCAAGCCACCTCACAAGGCTGAAGAGCAAAAATCATGACCATCCAAATATATAAATTCATGTCTTTTAACGCGATTTATACTAAAAATAAGCAAGCAAGTGGGCAAACAAAGCACCCGGCTGGGAGTTCTCCTGGATCTTGCTTGCAAAACAGAAAGAAGTGCATCTTCTTATCTAGTAGTGTTAATTTCTAGACTACGTTCTCGCAAGAGCACATAGAGATCGCAGCGATCTCTAACTTGTGTATCTACCAGGATAGCAGTCTGGATCCACAGTAGGAAAGGGAAGCGTTATGCCAACAATCCATATTAATACTGATCAATTGCGTCAGCTGGGGCAATATTTTGTCCAGCTCAATGACCAGATCCAGAATCAAATCGAACCTCAAATCAACAATTTAACGGGCCAGCTTGAGAATGACTGGCAAGGGCAAAGTCGTAACTCATACGATAATATGTTCAACGACTGGCGTTCAACCGTGAATCGCATTGTTCAACACGGTGAGGATATTGGTCGTCACCTGCAAAGTACTGCAGATCAGTTCGAGCAAGCAGATCGCTCTTTGTAGAAGTATTATACTTTTTTGCATACGCAGGATATTCATACAGAAAAATGCCTCTAATTTCTTGATGGAAGAGGTTATTCATGAATATCCTATGTATGCATAGCGTCTTTTTTAAGGAGATTATGATGGGTACAATTCACGTTAACACTGATGAGATGCGACTTTTGGGCAGGCGGTTTATAGAATGTAACGAATACATCCGCAGCCAGCTTATCCCTGAATTACAACGCCTTTCCATAGGGATGGAGAATGATTGGATAGGCGTGAGCCGCGTCCACTATGATGGCCTTTTTCAACACTGGATCCAAAGCGCTCTGAGCCTGGAAAACTGGGGAGAAGAGATAGGTCAACATGTATCTCAGACTGCTCAGCAGTTTGATAATGCAGATCGTTCATTATAGCTTCCAGGAGCACTCCTTCTTTTGTGCCAATGGTCAGATCGTGAGATGCTCCACTTCTGATTCAACCGTGGCAGGGATCTCTGCCACTTTTTGTAGCTCTTCAGCATCCGCAACAGTATAATTCTTTATTAAGCGCTTAATCCAGTTCTGCATTAGATTTGGAGCAAGCTGAGCAACCTGCATTAAATGGCGCTGATTTCGCCTTACCAGATACCCACGACCCGGCGGTAAATCGCTCATACGTACACCCAGTATCTGCGGTTCAGCCGGGTCGGCCCCCAAAATTACTCCCAGGCGACAGGCGCGTATCTGTTGTATGAGAATATCGTTACGCATAATGTCCGCCGGCAATCCCGCAACTATGATATATAAGCCCAGGTCGCGTGCCTGTAGCAAAAACTCTCGGAGATCCAGTAAAGGATTTTTAGGCAATGCTCCTAGCTGCTCATAATCATCAACCACCAGCACAATAGGATCCATAAGCAACAGGTTAATGAGAGCATCGTCATCCACATCTTGCATGCGCTCTAATTTATCGTTCATTTTCGTCAAACGAGCACGCAGTTCCTCTTTCAATTTCGCTACCGCATTGAGCAAACGTTCTTCCGTATCTGCATACATCCATATGTGTGGCAAGCGGCGCAAAGAGCGTGAGTTTCTCCTGAAATCTACCAGAATCACTTTTGTATCGCCATAGATGGGATTGGCTAGCATCAATAGCATGGTCTGCAGCACAGTTGTACGACCACTACCCGGACCGCCCACAACAAACATATGTGGCGTATCTCTATTCAGCTCTACGGAGATTGCTCCCAGAGAAAAATCCTCTATACCCAGACGAATTTGTAGCGCCAGAGGGGGCAGCAGAGCATTCTCAGTTCTCTGACGCACACTCGTACTGGAGATGGCATCCATCAAGAAGTACTCTGCATGAATGTTCTCTGGTAACAGACGAATAGGCGGCGCTTTCCGTGACTTCTCAACCTTCATTGTACGCGCCATCATAGTTACCCATTCATCTAAAAGTCGCGTCTGCTCATCATCTTCTTCACTATCAAATGGTAGCGCAATATGAACTTCCTCTAAAGACTTCCCTCTTTTGTAGCCTCGCCCTGGTAATGCAGGTTCAATACGAGCCGCATCATTCTTTCCAAGGAAAATCAATGAGTCGTTCAATTCCACCATGCGTAAGCCTATTCTGACCTCTATCAAACTCATCAGTTGTGCAGGGACAGCGACCGGGCGGTCCACTGAAAGCACCATGTAGATCCCATAGGTACGTCCATGACGGGCAATCGAGAGCACCAGTTCCAATTCCTTATCATAAGCCTGTTTGAACTCGATAAAGCGATCAATGACCAGAACCACAGCTGGTAGCTCCGCCAATGAGGAGGATTTATCTGAACGACGACGTTGGTACGACGAGAAATCATCTATTTGATTGGTCATAAAGAACTGCCTGCGCTCTTCTATAATTCCCTGCAATTGGTGCAGCAAGCGACGAATATAATCGTCATTTGATTCATTAAAGATTCCTCCAACATGAGGCAGTTTCTCAAACACACGCAATGCCTGGCCACCGTAATCAATGAGATAGAAATGCAATTGGGCAGGGGTATGCGACTGAGCAAGCGACATGATAAGAGTGCGTAAAAAGAAGCTCTTTCCGGTACCCGAAGAGCCTGCCACTATAATATGCCCTCCCGTGTGCGGCATATCAATGAACCATGGCACTTGCCGTTGCTCCGCTGGTAAATCTATCAATCCCACCAGGCAATTGAGCCATCCGCACAATGGATACTCTGACTCTTCATGAAAACCCGAAACGGATAGTCCAGTCTGCGACCGGGCTTTTTCCAAACTGATCGCATGAGGCAGAGGAGCAGGCCAGGGTTTAAAAAGCTCCGCCCCCACGGTTTCTTGATACGGCTCCAGCAGGCTCATCAAGACGAACATATCGGTCATGTCCTGCGGATTTTTCGCGTCTATCTTCTCGTTTAGTACCTGTGCTGGCAAGGAGATACGTGCGCTCTGGAAAAGATCAAAAGTTTCAGCGCCAATCTGGAAGTAACCACGTCCGGGAATTGCACCAGGCAAAAGAGCCGCCTCCGAACGCCCTAACATATCGCGACTATCTTGTAATGAGGCTACACGCAAACAAATGCGAAATTTCAGGTTGGACCAGATATTGGCATTAACCGAGCCTGTTGGTTTCTGAGTTGCAAGAATCAGGTGAACTCCCAGACTACGACCCTTTTGTACAACACTCACCAGACCTTCCATGAATAGTGGGTGTTCTTTTGCCAGTTCAGCAAACTCATCAATGATAATTAAAAGGTGTGGTAAAGGCTCCATAGTTGGATTTAGAGCTCGCATAGCAATATATTCAGAGATCTTCTTCACATCGACCTGGCTCAACATGTGTTCACGACGCCGTAATTCGCTCTTTAGAGCAACCAGAGCACGTTCAGTAAGCTTCCCGCTCAGATCCGTTACCATACCAACGGTATGGGGAATCTTCTCAAAAGGCTTAAACGCGGCTCCTCCTTTGAAATCGACAAGGACAAAGTTCACGAGATATGGATGGTGCGTGATTGCCAACCCAACAATAAGTGATTGCAGCAACTCACTTTTGCCTGAACCCGTTGTACCAGCGATAATGCCATGAGGTCCGTGCACATTCTCATTTAAATCAAGCCAGGTCGGACCATTGAGTCCCATCCCGATGGGGACGCGTAACATTCCATAGCGCGGCTCCTCCCACCATTTCTCGACACTCAATTGATCAGCGTATGGGAGTTCAACAAGATCCAGCAAGCGGACATTTGTCGGCAGGTCATCATCACTTGATCCAGCATCTTTTACCTGGATATTCCCAAGTGCACGCGCAACACCCTGCGTGGTAACAAGATCAAGTGCGTCACTCTTTACATTCTCAAGCGTCTCTCCTCCCACTCCTGCGGCAGCATAGTGTAACTGTCCATTCTCCAACAAACGTACAACGCCACGACATTCACCAGGAATAGATTGTTCCTGAGCAGCCAGGTAGATAATGGATACACCCAACTGCTCCCCTAGCTTAAAGGCGTTAGTTAAGGCTGGATGCTTACGCACATCTACATAATCATGAACAATGACTAAAATATGTGGAAGGGCTACCGATTGTGGAATTCCAACAGCAGTTTCTTCAGAGGCAATTTCGGCCTGGCGTGAGGCTCTCTGACTTAACTCCTCCAATAAAAAACTCAGCATTTGATTTGCTTCATCTTCGCCAATTGCGGTCATGCGGGGACATTGCCATCCTTTTAAAACCTCGGTATGCGGTAAATCATTGAGCCAGTTCCAATCATGCTGCTGTGAAGAAGGAAAAATGCCCAGAATACGCACATCTTCTGGCGAATGTTCTGTAGCAATCTGACAAAGAATAGCACGCACTAATGCAGCTACCTCTTGCCGTACTCCTGTGATACCAAGTGATTTCATTTTCGAGAGAGAAATAGTACAGGGTATATCCCCTACCGTAGCAAAATCTCTCGTAAGAGTGTGCATCTCTTCACTGGCCGGACTTTGCTTTTTAATGGATGGAATTGTGAGCTTCATTGAGAAAGGTGCGCGACGGGTGCCTACACGAGCAGCCAGAAAATCAGGATCATCAGGTCGCCTTTCCCATAAACGCGTTCGCTCTTTGATACGTGCACCTAATGCTTCCGGAATCGGATTAGAAACCAGCGCGACACGACGTTGCTCATCAGCGTGTTGCTGCATTTGCTCGCGTAATTGTAAAAGCATTTTTCTATATGCCTTTAAATTTACACGGTTTTCGTGGCGGACGGTTTTTCTCTTTTGTAGCCCTGAAAAAATATTTCCAAGAGGACTCAAGATAGATATCATTGCAATTGGTAAAATCATTGCAATTTGTTGCACTGCAGCATGGCTGATAACAATGTAGACAAAAAGCAAAGAGCTGATCATCAAGAAAGCGATAACCAGTTGGCTCGCGCCAGTAAGAGGTGGAATTATCTCTCTTTCTGGGGGCTCTGGAATCTCTATATCACCTTGTGGTGGAGAGAGCAAAATTCGCGGTGGGCGATTAAAAGGCTCTCGTACTATAAGTGAAGTTCTATCGGTTTGTTTATGCATTTCTCTTCATCCTCGATATAGTTCAAACCAGAAAGTTTTTCCATTTATCTCTTACTATCGGAGAAGGAACAAAGAAACCGCAGTTCCAAAGGTCCTAAACTTGATACCTTTTTCTGAGCCATCTTCATGGAAGAATATCTGCTCTTACACGTCACTATTCAGTTCTTCTTGCAGAAGCAACGTACCCTCATATTCCGCCAGCAGCGTAGAAACCTGTTCGCAACGCTGCAAAACAGATGCCAATTGCGGCCAATATGCGTGTGCTTCCTCTTCTACCTGACGCCAGTATATATATGCTTGTTGACTCTCAAATGTGAGCGTCATAAGATAATGCACTGTCTCGCCAGTAGGAGTTTTTGCACGCATCAATGAGAAACGCTGCACTCCAGTAATCCACCGCCCCATCTCTGCTACCCTCGTCCTTAGCAGTGCTTCAAGATCCGCGCCTGATGCTGCGGGCTTTAATCCCAAGATCTGTACACAGTAGTAGCTGCTCATTGCTCTTTTCCTATACTAACTTATAGAAGCGCAAAAGCCTGATTTGCTCTTTGCCGTATCATGAAAGTATTCATGGTAAGGGGCTATCATACAATCAAAAAAATCAATAAAGTAGGACATAACATGAAATACATCCACGCGCACAAGATATATATACGTCTTATTATCTCTCACCTTCACTATTCAATTATTATCGTCTTCGTCTTCCTTTTTTGCAGTACGCGTTGTTACGCCGGTGCCCTCCCTGGTACACTGGCGATACATTCTAAAGAAGATGTTATCATTGTGCAGATTAATGGGCCAACACAGCCGCCAGGCTTCTCACCTGCCCTTCTCACCGTGCATGTCAATGATAAAGTGGTATTTATCAACCATTCACTCCCTGCCAGAAGCTATACTCTCAGTGCCGATGATGGAAGTTTCTCCTCACCTCCAATTCCAGCAGGCGGGCAGTGGGCAATTACTTTTCATGCCCTCGGCTCACATACCTATCGCGACACTTCAGCCACATCAACAATGATCGGCGAACTTATGGTTGTCGCTAAGAATATTAATCTCCTGGCAACTCCTGACCCATTGGTAGAGGCCACCGCTATAACCTTCATTAAAAATGGACAAAACCCGCCCGATACTATCATTATACCGACCCATAAACATGCGGCAACTTCCCCATCCGGTTCATTTATTCCCATGCTTATACTGATAGTGGGCATTACTATAAGCGCAATAGTCCTTAGTTTCCTGGGTATCATTTTCTATCGACGATGGCGACAACGTGCGCTTAGCATTGATGAAGATCAGGATGATGAGCTTACAATACCAGACGCTGATGACGTCAGTAGCGAACACATGCAGCAGATACGCATGATTATTGACAACGCGAAGAAAAAATTGCAAACATATCCACCTTTTAAAGCTGGTAAGTCGGATGATGATGATGACTATGACGATTTTTGAAGCAACTACAAAGTGATAAACAGACCATGAAGAAGAGAAATAGAGTGCATTGTAATGGTGTAGGGGTGCCATTTATAATCCCGTGCTCCCCACACCAATCCTCCCACCCCCGGAACCCATTTTCCGTTGGGAACAGGCGTAGGGGCGTCACC
>JACDAE010000235.1 GCA_013695595.1 Ktedonobacteraceae bacterium
GTTCAAGCAAGACAGGATCGTGGATATAACGCTCAGCAAATTTACGCGCAATGTGGGCATGATGATTGGAACCAATCTTGGGGCGCGCCTCATCCACACGATATTTAAAGGCATCATGAATAAGAGCAACCAGGCGCAAAGCCCGGCGCTCCTCCTCATTTGGACATTGGCGGTCAATATTTGCTAGCACGTCAGCGATGTGATACTTGACGGGTCCTTCCAGGTGACCTGTACGAGGTTTGCCCCAATCAATGCCTTCCTGCCATTCAGGGTCTGCCGCAATCTGCTTTTCCAGATCAGTCTCTAGTGCAAAGGGTAGCTCAGTCATATTGTATAGTGTACCATAATATTTATACAAATCTACGCGCAATGCTCATAGCTAGGGGACGATACACGGCTTCATAGCAACCAGAAAATTGCACGATGCGACCGCCCCAGCCGCGTTTGAAGCGATAGACCCCGGCCATAGCTTCATCTTCGGCATCGGTCGCAGGGATACCCCAGAAATCATAAGAATGGGCACCTTGCTGCCTGGCCCAACGAATGGCCTCCCATTGGAGAAGATAGTTGGGCATAAGTTGGCGTTGCTCGTTGCTTGATGCACCATACAGATAGATGGCTTGACCCGCGAAGAGGCTCACGAAGATACCAGCCAGCAACTGTCCTTCGTACTCAGCCAGTAAGAGGCGAACCTGATTATGGGGTGCAAACATATGCCAGGCGTCCAGATAGTATTGTGAGGAATGAATACCGAACTGATCGCGGTCGCCCGTGGTCTGCAACAGGCGATACCAGGCATCCACATCGGCGGCAATTTCGGCAACACGGATGGTCACACCTTTGCGGCCTGCGAGACGAACATTGTAGCGCCACTTCTCCTTCATCTGCGCTAATAGCGCTTCTTCGGAAGGAGCCAGATCGAGCATAATCGTACGCAGAGGCTGCACCGGAGAGACAGGATGCATATGCAATTTTGAGACCCAATCCTCTGCAAAGGACTCCCCTGGCTCCATCCGCAGGGCAAGAGCACCCTGCTTACGTACATATGTCGTCAGTTGAGAGAAAAAGTCCGCACAGAGAAGACTGTCCGACCAGTCAATGACGGGGCCCTTTGGAATATAGGCCAGGTGTCCAACGCGTACAGGGAGGCCAGGAGCGGTCCGGCGCAAGACAGAGGCGGCGGCAACAATATCGTCACCATGCCAGAGAGCGAGGCGCACAGGAGACCAGCCACTATGCGCTTTAAGTTCGCCCCAGCCCCAACTTTGCAGGAGATGACCAGATGGAGCATTGGCAACAAAGGCATCCCATTGGTATCGTTGTCTGGAAGATACTGGACATAATTTATAATGAGAGAGCATAAGGATTTTAACTCGCATTCTAAAAAAGATGGATGAGAGAAAGCATTCCACTTATGGTAACGTACGAAGAGATGTTAGAGCACAAGGAAAGACGTTTCTCGTGCTATAATGATCAGGGAGTAATTTACCCAAGAATCAGTCTTTTTGATTGGCAGGAGGCTACTTGTGAAAGTTATTGTTATGGGCTGCGGTCGTGTTGGTGCAACACTCGCCACCAGCATGGACAAGGTAGGACATAAAGTTACGGTGATCGATAGTAACACGGATTCCTTTCAGCGTCTCGATGCGACATTTAAGGGTGAGAAGGTGCAGGGAAGCGGGATCGACGAAGAGGTATTAAAGGAAGCGGGCATCGAAACGGCGGATGCGTTTGCGGCGGTCACAAATGGCGACAATAGAAATATTATGGCGAGTCAGATTGCCAAAGAGATATTCCACGTGAAGAAGGTTGTCTGCCGTATCTACGATCCTATGCGTGAGAGCACGTACCGGGAATTAGGGTTGGAGACGGTCTGTCCCACGCTGGTCGGGGCACAGATGCTCTTCGACGCGCTTTCGGAAAAGAAGTAACAGATCATATTATACTCTATAGACCAGATCAGTCTCTCCTCTTCCGCACATGATGTTGCAAGGGTAGGAGGAGTGACAAAACGAATAGAACAGGCAAAACAAAGAAAAGGATAGAGGTATCTGTATGTACATCATCATTGGAGGTGGGGGAGATGTTGGTTATTACCTCACCAGAAATCTGCTGCTCCATGGGCACGAAGTTTTGCTGCTAGAGAAAAACGGCTTGCGTGCACATGCCTTGAGCCATGAGTTAGGGCAATCCATCCTGAAGGGGGATGCGTGCGAGGCAAGGACGATGGAAGAAGCAGGTGCCCGACGAGCCGATGTGGTCATTGCAGTAACAGGTGAAGACGAGGATAATCTGGTTATCTGTCAGATGGCGAAGAAGCGTTTCAGCGTAGGTCGCACGATTGCGCGTCTGAACAACCCGATTCACGAATTGCTCTTTCAGAAACTGGGCATCGACGTCACAATCAGTCCAACCAAAGCCATCCTCTCACTTATTGAATCTGAATTACCAGGTCTGCATTTTGTTGCATTGATGACCTTAAAGAAGGCTGGTCTGGAGGTTGTGGAACTGAGTATTCCACCGTTATCGCCGGTGGTAGGGAAGATGCTCAGTCATATTAACCTACCCCGCAAATCCAATCTAGCAATGATTATGCGTGATGGAGAGACCATTTTCCCTTCAGGCGACACCCTTTTGCAGGCCAACGATGATGTGTATGCACTGGTGTCTGGCGAGGGAGAAGACGAGTTGCGCCGCACCTTTGGGGCATCATAGGCACAGGGTGTGGTGGGGCAACGGCGGGTGTAGGGGCGCTGGGCAACGGCGGGTGTAGGGGCGCGATTTATAAGCCCGCCGCGCGCAACAGGCATCTACGGATTCTTGATTTTTTCATCGTACGCATCGATAACATCGGAAGTTTCACTATATGGAAGAGCGACTGAAGCATCCACGTTGTCGTCACCGGATTCACCATCTTCTCCGGTGGCACGTTTAGCCCGATATAACGAACGTTTCGGGCGACGCAGCGTCCAGGGAGCACGTTTATTTGCCAGCATCACATCAGGACTCTCACCACGGGCGGAACGATAGATACTGGCGATGACGACCCAGATGACGGCAACCGCAGGAGTAGCGAGAAGGGCACCCAGAGCCCCAAACATCTTCGCGCCAACCAGTAAAGCCAGGATTGCGGCGACAGGATGCAAGCCGACGGCATGACCCACAATACGCGGACCTAATACGTTGCTCTCCAGCATCTGTACCATGATAAACAGAGCAATGATCCAGAACGTACGTGGGAAAGGATCGGGCAGAAGCAAGGACAGCAGAATTGCGGGAATAGAGGCAAGAAACGGACCAACCATAGGAATCGTCTCAAAAAGAAAGCCCAGGACACCCACGATCAGCGCATAGTTGCCCAGACCCGTGACAAGGCAGATGGCACCGGCACAGGTGCCAATGATCAGAGCCAGCGTCAATTGTCCACGAATGTAGTTGCCCACCACGCGATTCAATGCATCCTCAAATAAAAGCACATTTGAGAGTGAGCGTTTGGGAGCAATACCGATAATGCTATCGCGAATGCGCTTTCCATCGAGGGTGAGATAGAAACTGAGCACCGTCACCAGCGCAAGGTTGATAAAAAGATTTGACAGAATGAAGAGAATATTCAAAGCATTCGTCGCAGCCGAACGTGCAAACGTCACGGCCTGATCGCGAATCTGGTTGACCGCGCTATCAATATTTGCTTGCGGGATACCCTGTTTTAACAGGAACGTATACACCTGCCCATACCATCCGGGCAAATTATTAAAGAAAGCTACCACGGTATCAGAGACCGCTTGCACCTGCTGAATGAGCGAGAAAACCAGCTCATAAAAGAGACCAGCAAGCACTGCAAGGACGACTACATAGACGACAAGGGCCGCCAGCAGACGAGGAATACCATTTTTTACGAGCAGATTGACAGCAGGGGTTACCAGAAAGGCAACCGCCATCGAGAGGAGAAAAATGAGAATAGCATCCACAAACTGGCCCAACACGGACCAGGAAGCCCAGAAGATAATACCGATACAGATTACACAGAGTAATATATCACGTGTCCGCTGCCAGTTTACTTGACCCATACGTTTGCATCCTTTACGTATTATAAAAAAGAAGGAGCCTATTTTATTTTGCTTACTTTCTAGCTATTGTGACAGGTTTCAGAAAAAAGAACAAGCCTGTACCGTTCTCTACTACTGCACCTGTCTTATAGGACGCTCTTTACCATAATCGTTCAAAAGTGGGATGGTTCCTCCTGCCATGGAAGAGAACCGTGAGGTATCTACGAAACACGGTGGTAAGAAAAGCACTGAAATATCGAAATGAAACTTTCTCCTGTTTTATTTCGTCATTTCAATAGGATTAAACAGGAAAGATCCCCTGGCTAACACCTGAATACTATTCTATTGAAACATTGTTAATTTTGACTATATACTTCGTCTATGAGAATACGGTAATGTATGCTGTCTAAATTGTAGACGGCTTGAAAGAGGATACAACTGTGGATATTCCAACCACAATGACACCAATACAGCTATCACTTATCTGGTTGCTAATGGGATTATTGCTTACGTGGATGATTGTATTTGCACTGCTGGCACTGCGGCCAGAACGTGGGAAAAAGATAGAGCCTGAACCTTCTAGTGCTTCAAATAGCTCATTCCCTCAATTACATGTCATAGTTCAACAACAGGCCGAGAGGCCTACTGCCAACATACAGCTTGATTCAACCGCTACCTCGGCTTCAGGTTCTGGCAGATAAACGCAACAAACACAATAAGCATGCCAATTCATCTGGATATGACGTGTGCAAATTCACCATATCCAGATGTATCATATGCAATTCTGCTATATATGAGAAAGGTACGCATTTAACTGGCATATAGAATACCCCCCAGGAATTTTCCTGAGGGGGTGGATATTTTTTTTATGCGAATAAAGATACACAATTACATCTGGACATTTTCGCCTGGTCGTGCTGGACGAAAGCTTCCATTTTCATTAATAAACACAAAGCGGCTATCCTGAATACTTACAATCATGTCGGGCTTGCCATCGCCATTTACATCTTTGAAACTGAGTTTTACGACAGCCAGGTCTTGCCCTTGACCAATCAAAACGGGACCGATATAGATTTTTGCTTTTGTGGCATCACCGCCAGGCATCTCAACGATCTCTACATGCCGGTTTAGGTTCAGCGCCAAAAAATGGCTGGGGTTGGCAAGCGAGTCGTTATGACCAACAGCGTAGTCAGTCTGGAAAGTGCGCGGACGTCCGTAGTGCCAATCATCTTGCGTCACCTGCCACCAGGTGGCAAACGAACTCAAGGCGATCCAACCAACTAACATAACTAACATAGCCAGACCAACATAGATAGACCAATGGAAACGCGACCAGTTAAAGCCGTGTTGGGGGCGTAGAGATAAGTCGCGGCTACGACGGGGTGTCACGTTTTCGGTCTCTACTGGTCCTGTAGTACGCCGTTCGGGATAGATCGCTGGTACATTTGTCTGTGTGGCAGTACTACGTGGGGGAATGGCATTTCTGCGGCCTGTCCCTTGCGTAGTGCGCACAACAGTCATCGCCTGTACGTCTGGTCGTGTGCGTCCACTCTCTGTTCTGGCATCGCTATGATAGCGACGCGCACTACTGGGCATACGTGTAGGAAAAACTTCATCATACTCGTCGTCATCAAACAAAATGCGCTGCTTGTCGGTTAGCTGACCGATAGTGGGCGAGGTGTTCCGAGAACGTCGGGTGTTATTCTGATCCACATTGCTTACCGTCCTCTCTATTTAGGTTGCTTCAGTGTCCTTTAGAACTTTTGTTCTATAACTATCTTATACCATGCAAGCGTGCATGTCAATAATATTAGGACTAATATTTACCAGGGCCATACAAATTGGGATAGATCCATAGTAGGGGCACTCCCTTGTGGGTGCCCGCTCCCCCAGATGTGGATGCTCGCTCCCCCAGAAATCACGTCGCAGGTATGCGGCCACCCACAAGGGAGTGCCCCTACTACATTTTGTGCTACAGGTGTGTTAGTATACTTCGGTAAAGATGCATTATTTTCGGTCTGATACCATATATACAGACCGGGTTCTCTGATGATGACCCACAACCCTACTATTTTCGATGGAGATCAGATAGCTCGGCGGCATTATCTGCATAAGAGAACTGGCAGACCAAAGATATCGCCAGGATCGTTTTATTGAGATTTTGAACGAAATGGCCGAAATGTGACTCATGGCAGGAGACTCAAACGTGCATACATCTTCTCTACAAAGCTCCGCTGCAATACCACATATCGTCAATGCTTATCTAGAGAGCAAAAATACAATCGTTGCATCCCTTTCGCAAAACATCACGCTTCCCTGTAGCATAAGTAACGCTATGATCACGGATATGATGAGCGGCGAGAAACTAGAAATCATTGCCGTTGATACCATTCCAATCTCTTTTCCCGTCCTAGTAGGCGACCTGCAACACCTCCTTGGTGCCCAGTATGATTGGAATCCAACGGAGAATGCGACCTTACTGCAAAAAATCAATAATAACCTCTACCAGATTAAAGGAATATTACCGGCAGGTACATATCACTATAAAATCGCGTTTAATAAAGACTGGGACGGTGTGCAACCATCTGAACCGATTGTCCTGACAGTGCCACCCGGCGGCGCAAAAGTCACATTTTCGTATGTCCCCTTTGACCTCAAAAGCCAGCAGCAACAGATCTATGACTCGTTGAACAATCCCACCACATCATTACCGCTCTCATCAGCAGGCTTACAAACATCACTCATTCAATTCACCCTGGAGAAGAGAGTAGACATAACACGATCCCTACAACTCACGCTGAGAGGCTTCACTGCCTGCAAGGTTATTGCACGTGGCGTCCTCAATAGTGCTGAGTATATCTATACAGGAACAGACCTCGGCAATGTATTTAGCCCACAGCGCACGACGTTTCGCGTCTGGGCACCGACCGCTTCGGATGTGCAATTGCGGCTCTACAATAGTGAGACTGGTCTCCTCACACGAAATGTTGATATGCAACGCGGTGAAAATGGGACATGGTACGTAGAAATACGGAACAATCTGGAGAATTGGTACTACCTCTATCAGGTCACGACACAGGGCACAACCCAGACGGCGGTCGATCCTTATGTACGTGCAGTTGCGGTAAATTCAACACGTGGTATGATTGTCGATCTGGCAAAGACAAATCCTGATGGATGGAATAGTGATACCTATCAGCAGCTCGCCGATCCCGTTGACGCGATTATCTACGAGCTGCACGTGCGCGATTTCTCGATCCATAGTAGCTCTGGCATGACCCATAAGGGGCAATATCTCGCCTTTACCGAGCGCGGAACCAGGGGACCAGGCGATGTAGTCACTGGAGTGGATAGCCTGAAACAACTGGGTGTGACACATGTACAGGTCTTGCCAATTGAAGATTTTGCCAGCGTCGATGAGACCGATCCGAGCCAGTACAACTGGGGCTATGATCCACGCAACTATAACGTGCCCGAAGGTGCCTATGCCAGCACACCACACGGCATCGCACGCATCGTCGAGTGTAAGCGCATGATTCAAAGTCTACACGCAGCTCGGTTGGGTATCGTTATGGATGTCGTCTATAATCATACCTTCGGCATACTAAATTCGGACTTCGACAAAATTGTGCCTCAATATTACTACCGCACCAACAACTCTGGCTACTATACCAATGGTTCAGGCGTAGGGAACGAGCTGGCTACCGAACGACCAATGGTGCAGAAATTCGTACGTGATTCTATCACCTATTGGGTAAAAGAATATCACGTCGATGGGTTCCGTTTCGACTTAATGGCACTACTCGGCGTGGATACAATGCGCAAAATAGCTCAGGATATGTACACAATCAATCCCTATGGCCTCCTCTATGGTGAACCGTGGATGGGTGCCGCTTCAGGACTTCCCGGCAATCAACTGTTCTACAAGGGAAGACAAAAAAACCTGGGCATCGGCGTCTTTAATGATAATATCCGCAATGCGATAACAGGTGGTGCGCTCAATGCCACAGAGCAGGGCTTCGCAACGGGCAATCCTGGCACCATTGATGTTGTGAAAAGGGGTATCGAGGGGAGCATCAACGATTTTACGGACTCTCCTGGCGAAACAATCAATTATGTTACGAGCCACGATAATTACACCCTGTGGGATAAGATCGTAGCTTGTAATGGCTCAGCAGACGAAGCGCGGCATATACGGATGGATAAACTGGCGCAGGCCATCATCTTCACCTCCCAGGGGGTTGCATTTATGCAGGGTGGCGAGGAGTTTCTGCGCACCAAGGATGGCAACGATAATAGCTATAACGCTGGCGATGGCGTGAATAAGTTTGACTGGTCGCGCAAAACTCAGTACCAGAATGTATTCAACTACTATGCAGGTCTGATCCAGTTGCGCAAGAACCATCCCATCTTTCGCATGACATCAGCGGATGATATTAGAAGCAACCTCACCTTTATTGATAGTCCAACAAACATGATAGCATTCTTGCTAGAAGGGCGGAACGTAGACGACATATGGGGTCAGATCATCGTTATCTATAACGCGAATACAACAGATACAATGTTTCGTCTCCCGCATGGAACCTGGAATATGGTTGTAAATCTGGAACAGGCCAGCGAACAAATACTTGGACGTGTGATGGAGACCGTTACGGTGTCGGCTATTTCATGCATGGTACTGTATCGAAATGATATTACAGGGTTATTACTATAGAAAATATGATGGGAGACGCGTATGATAGAATAACGCCATTCACAAGCCCATGACGTGTCATATTTGTGGAAACTCGAAATAAGGAGACTTAAATAATGCATATTCCTCCTGATCTTCCTAAAAATTTCCTGCCTGCCTATACTAGTATCACACGTCTTGAACATTACGACAGATACCTTGCAGCATACATCTTCGGCTCGGTTGCACGAAGAGAAGCAACCTGCCATAGCGACCTTGATGTGAACATAATTGTCGATGAGGATAATATCTGCACCAATATTAACCATCCAATTATTAATGGAATAAAGCTCGATATAACATTCCTTTCCCTGGCACAATTAAAAGTAAGGACCAACAAAGAAATAGAGAGGCGCGAGCGGCTTCCTATGATTGCAGAATCCTACATTGTATTTGACAAAACGAATGAATTAGCAAAGCTACAAGAACAGGCCAGGCTTGTGAAGCCGAAAGAAACTTCACCTGATCAGTATCAGTTTATTCAATTTATGTTTTATCATGGTAATAACAAAGTAGAAAGAAATCTGAAGACTGACCCTGGCACAGCACTTTTATCTATGCACGTTGGTCTTGACGATTTTCTCAAGTACCACTATCAATTGCAGCAACAATGGTGGATAAGTAGCAAAAGGCTGCTTGCTGACCTGCAACGTTGGGACGCTCCACTTGCACAGCTTATAGAGCAGTTCGTTGCAACCAGCGACATGCAGACGAAATTTGCATACTGGTCAGCCATCGTTGACCATATTCTGGCACCAATTGGAGGACGCCAACCAATTTCGGAAAACAACTGTGATTGTGACATATGTCGGCAAGATCTTGCAATGATATTTAGATCAGAACCTATTGGAGATTTGTGATGAATGCTTCTACTCCTAACAAACTCGCCTCTGGCTCTCTCTTCGGCCTTGCGCTGGGCGATGCCCTGGGAGCCGACACAGAATTTCTCAGCTACGACGCAATCTTACGGCGTTTCCCTGTGGATGGACCGCAGATGCCAGCGGATAATCCTATACGCGTCACCGATGATACACAGATGACATTAGCGGTTGGCAATGCTCTGCTGGCTGCTCGACGACCCTATACGGCGTCAACATTGGAAGTGCCACTCAAACAGGCATTTGTGGAATGGAACAACAGCCCTGATAACAATCGTGCGCCCGGCGTAACATGTATGGACGCCTGCAACAAACTGGCAACAGGTCTGCCATGGTATGAATGTTCAGTGATAGGCTCTAAGGGCTGTGGGGCGAATATGCGCGTTGCTCCGGTAGGTCTGCTTCCTGGGATCACCGTTGAGACGCGAGCCGCGATAGCTCAATTTCAGGCCGCTCTCACACACGGACATCCAACTGGATTGGCGGCGGCAGATTTAACGACAGCCGCCATCGCTGACCTGATCACCAATAGAGATCTGCAAACTCTACCTCAACGTTTACGTACATGTGCTCTCAGCCAGCGGACGATTTATCATGAGCAATGGTTGGGTCCATTATGGAAACGCTCGCACCAGTCTTCACCTGTGGAATATATTACACGTGGATGGGATGAGTGTTTGCAGGTTCTTGATCGATTGGATCAGGCATTGGCATTACAGGATCGTGAGAGCGACCCATGCCAGATCACGGGCGCGGGTTGGATAGCGGAGGAGGCTCTGGCGACCGGGCTGCTTTGTTTTCTGCTCTTTCCGCATGATCCTGTGGAGGCCATTAAAAGAGCAGCCACCAGTTCGGGCGATTCAGACTCTATCGCGTGCCTGACTGGCGCTTTTGCTGGCGCATATGCAGGGCAGGCAGCATGGCCGACAGAATGGATTGAGCGAATTGAATATCGAGAACAGTTGATGAGGTTAGGGAAAATTTGGGATAGCTGAAAGGACCTCCATCCTTTCGAACAAACCATTGGGAACGGGGGTAGGGGCGTCACC
>JACDAE010000249.1 GCA_013695595.1 Ktedonobacteraceae bacterium
GGTAATGGTTACATTTATTATAGCACGATTATGCGGAAAGGAGAACGTTCTATGGCAGAACATACGTCTACTATCAGACCCACTTTTGTGTACGCTTTGCCGCAGGAGTTCGCCACCCAGATCCTATCCGTAGTGATCACCAACACGCCTCCGCCAACTCTCTCGGCCCACAGGATCAGTGTGCCCATTCTGAGAGAGGAAGAACACTCCACCGCGCATTTCCATTGACGCAACCCCATATCTCACCTTTCCTTTCTCTACCGTAGGCACACCGCTACGGTTTTTTGGTTGCACTTTTTAGGATTTCTCCAACGCAGCTTCTTGCTGCCATTCATGGCTAAGAAAAGAGGATTCAACCATCTATGCAGACACAAACAAGTTCATCGCAGCAGCGTGACCTGGGCAATGGCCTTATTGCACGCTGGTCCACGGCTGCCGATGCCGAAAATATTGCGCAACTGACGGGCATGGTCTTTCGCGATAAGGCCGACGATCCGATCAACATTCGTATGATGCACACTGTATTCCGCTTGATGCGTGGAGATCATCCCCTGATGACACCCCAGGATTATGCAATCGTGGAGGATACAGGCAAACAAGGCAAGGTTGTCGCCTGTATCTGTCACTTACGGCATACCTGGGAATATGAGGGGATTGCCCTCGATATTACACAGCCAGAGATCGTGGCGACGGACCCCGATTATCGGAACCGTGGCTTGATCCGCACGCTCTTTGAGCTGGTGCATGCACGCAGTGCTGAAGAAGGACGGCTCGTTACGGCCATCACCGGTATCCCTTACTTCTATCGTCAATTCGGCTATGAGTACGTGCTGGACCTGGATGAGAGGCACAGCACATATACCAGCCAGATTCCCGTAGCCAAAGCTGGCGAGCAAGAGCCGTACACGCTCCGAGAAGCGACCATCGAGGATATTCCGCTCCTGCAACAATTGTACAATCGCCGCAAGGGCAACAGTATGGTATGGAGTCACATATCCGATGAGTATTGGCGCTACGAACTCGAAGGATGGAAGGTGCAACCGGACTGGGGCAAGACATCCAGCATCCAGATTATCGTCAATAAGGATGGTGATGCGCTTGGATACCTCTTTCTATCGGTAATGCGTTGGGGGGCGGGACTCCACGTGCGAGCCTTCGACGTTGCCCCTGGAGCACCCGTCCAGGCCATGGTGCCATCGGTACTGCGTGCGTTGCAAGCATACGGCAACCATCTACCAACAAGAAGGCCAGATACCGAGCCATTCAGCAGGATCGATTTCAATCTAGGGCGCAACTCTCCCCTTTACGAGGTACTAGGTAGCCGGGTGATAGCTACAGAGGTGCCGTACTCCTGGTATATCCGTGTCCCTGATCTACCAGCATTCCTCAAGCATATCGCGCCTGTATTGGAGAAGCGGCTGGCAAGCTCTGAGGCGGCTGGTCATACGGGCGAGATAAAGATCGATTTCTACCATGGTGGTCTGCGGATGGTCTTTGAGCAAGGGCGACTCGCAACAGTTGAGAAATGGGTTGTGCCTGTGTTTGAAGGGAATGCTGGCGCAGGCTTTCCGCCGTTGGTTTTCTTGCAGATTGTGTTTGGATATCGCAGCATAGAGGCGCTGCGCCAGTTCTTTCCCGATGTGTGGGTCAATGATGAGACTGGCTACCTGCTCAAGGTGCTTTTTCCAGAGCAAGTGTCGTTTGTAGCGTCTTTATAGCGTGGACAGGATAGTGTGAACGTATTGGTCGATACGTTCACACTATGCGGATGTGGATCATAACCACATAAATGGCTCCCTTACAGGAGGAAAAATCAGGCAAGGAGCGTTGATAGCGCACTACAATGTTAGCGCGCGCCTACATCGGTTAAGGATTGGGTTGATGGTTTTGGTGCAACTTTGACTTCAATATCATCGTATTTCTTAAATTTGTAAATGGCGGTGGAAAGCACCCAGCTCAGGAGAAAGATGCCAATGATAAAAAATCCGATGACACCAAAGTCGAGATTGCCCAGGAAATCCCAGATGCCTCCACGCAGGCCGACCTGGCTACTGATGATCCCAAGCACTTCGATGGTTCCGACAACCAGCGCAACCAGGACAGATACCAGCGTGATATTCATGTTGTAGTACAATTTGCGGACAGGTTTCACAAAGGCCCAGCCATATGCACCCAGCATCAAAATGCTATCTGTAGTATCGAGAAGCATCATTCCAGCCATGAAGAGGGCAGGGAAGACCAGGATTAAGTAGATAGGCAGGCCATTAGTGGCTGATGTTGCAGAAATCGCCAGAATGCCGACTTCGGTGGCGGTATCAAAGCCTAATCCAAATAGCAGACCAATGAGGTACATATGCCAACTGCGCGTAGTCAGCCGCAGCAAGGGACGGAAGAAGCGGCCCATCAGTCCACGTTGATTTAAGAACTCATCCAGGGTCTGCTCATTATACTCTTCACCTCGACGAACCTTACGAAATGCCTGTATAATCTCCCAGAGGACCAGGAAATTGATGATCGCAATGATGAACAAGAATGTAGCAGATACAAGAGTACCAATCAAGCCACCAACGCTCTGTAGGCTAGGAAGTTCTCTTTTAATAAAGGTGGCCGCGATAGCCAGGCCGATGGATAAGCCGACGACAATCGTAGAATGTCCTAATGAGAAAAAGAAGCCTACGGACACTGGCCGCTTCTTTTCTTGCATGAGCTTGCGGGTTACGTTATCAATCGCGGAGATATGATCGGCGTCGACGGCATGGCGTAAGCCGAAGCTATAGGCCAGGACAGCCGTGCCAAGTAGGGCAGGATGTGGTAAGAAGCCGATCAGTGTAATCGCCCAGACGATGATATTGAAAGCGATGAGAAAGATATATATCCCAATCACCTTGGCGCGAACATCTGTGGAGCTATCATTAAATACATGGGAGAGGGCGGCAGGCCCAAATTTACTACTCATTAATCCCCCTGGCAGCTTGTGGATAACTGAGAGTAGAGCTATTGAATAGCTCTACTCTCAGTGTGATCGTTAGACTCAATATATTTGTAGGTACTTTGTCGACGTTCATACATCCCAATGTGGGTAGTAGCATCACCCAGGACCATTCTTTTTATCTGAATAGAAGATGGAAATGACCTTTGACAAAGTTGTCGTCACGCAGCGAGAGCGAAGACAGATACTGACCTCATTACGCATACAAACGGAGTGTACCATTACAATTTCCTTATTGCAAGTTTTTCGCAATAAGGAAATTACATCAACAGTGACAGAAAATGGAGGGCATGGAAGGTGAAATAAGGAGAGAAGTACGTTCAGGGAAGGCTATTTGTGTGGAACAGGAGAATGAAACAAGAAGAGGAATATGAGATGAAAAATTTATTTATGTGAAATGATGTAGAGCTGAGAGAAGGCAATCTCAGCGCCCTGGTCCTCGACGTAGAGGCCGATCAGCCCTGAGCGCAGAGGGGTACTGGTGGGGTCAACGACGGCGGTTCTGACGATTTTATGATTGATGGAAAAGGTAAAAGTATTGTTACTGGCAGTAATTGTCACGGTATTATTTTGACCCAGGCCGGATTTGAGGGATGGAGCGGCCCCGGAAGCAATGGTGTGCCATTGTCCAATATCGAAGCGGGAGAAAACGTACTCCGCGTGCATTTTGGTAATGACTTCAAAAAGATAATAGTGGGATTGATCGGTATTGGAGCGAAAGATAACTCCATAATAATCCGCGTTCTCACGAGAGCGGTGGATTTGAGCCATCGTTACGGTAAGACTAAACTTACTCAATTGGCTACCATTGTACAGTGCCATGGCAACACTTTGTGCTGAAGCATTCATCACGTGGTAGCGTTGTGTTTGACTGTCGTAAAAGAAGGTTTTGCTTCTGGGCCAATTCTGCTGATCAGTCAGGTAATCGAGGTGTGCAGGGGCCGGAGTGGCAGCAGGTGCATGTACTTTGCCGGGTGTTCCGCCATGATTGAGGTGTCCAATGAGCAAGCTCGCAACATATCCGGTAGTCAGGAGCAGGAGTAGGAACAGAGTAACAACGGCAGCAAAACGTGGTTTCGCAAAGTGTGGTGAGCGCAGTTGTTTGACCTCAATAAGGGGTTCTGAAGCCACCAGGAAGGGAAGTGAGGCATGGGAGGTTGAGACTGCATTTTCAGCCGCTAGAGCTGCGCGTTTGCCACTTGCAGTTAATGAGTGCACACGCCTGGAAACAGCAATCGCCTGAGTGAAAGCGGCACTGAACTGACCCGCCGTCTGAAAGCGCTTTTCAGGCTCCTTCGCCAGAGATTTATGCATAACACGGTCCAGTGCAGGGGAAATATCTGCACGTATCAAAGCGAGCGATGGTGGAGCTTCATGGACGTGTTGTAAAGCAAGGGCAAGCACTGAATCGGCAACAAATGGAAGACGATTGGCCAATAGATAGAACAGGGTGATGCCCAGTGAATACACATCGGAGCGGATATCAACCATATGACCCAGCGCCTGTTCTGGCGAAATATAGTCCGGCGTTCCCATTAACGTATCAGCTCTTTTGGCAGGTAATGTATCATCACCGGAACTGATCACACGTGCAATCCCAAAGTCGGAGAGGAGTACGTGGCCATCGCTATCCAACAAAATATTCGCTGGTTTGACATCGCAATGGATGCAGCCATGAGCATGGGCATAATCTAGAGCGGAGGCAATTTGTTCCAGGTACCATTGTGCCTCGGCCAGAGAGAGTGCTCCATTATGCGAAATATACTCTAGAAGCGTTCCCCCTGGCATGTAAGGCATTACAATATAAGGGATGCCGTTTTGTTCCCCATAGGCATAAACGGACAAAATATTTGGATGATCTAATTTGCTCGCCGCCTCAGCTTCACGGAGGAAGCGGCGATAGAACTCGCGCCGCATTTTGCCATCCATATCGGCACGGGGGAGGAAGACTTTTACCGCGACTTTCCGATCGTGCTGCTGGGCGAGGAATACGGCACTTGAGCCTCCATAGCCCAATACCTTTTCTAATACACAAGAGTCAAGCTTTTTCCCAATGAGATATGTTCCTCTACCCATAGCGAGACAAAAGCTCCTCTCTAGTTCCCTTGAAGAGAGAACAGGTATAAAGCACGAGAGAGAGTAGTCGTTTCTGGCATACAGTGAAACCACTACAATTGTAGCCAATCGGCATACATACTGTCAACATCTGAAAAAACACGGTCTGCACCTTTGCGACCGTCCACTACCGTTCAGGAAAGAAGAACGGACGCTCCAACAGTAGGGGTAAGGGGTGGATGGGTGGCGGTGGTTGGGGCCTTGTGCTTACCCTGTTGAGGGG
>JACDAE010000265.1 GCA_013695595.1 Ktedonobacteraceae bacterium
CTTCGTGCGTTCCCTTCTCGACGATTGTGCCATGACTCATGACCAGGATCAGATCCGCATCGCGAATGGTGGAGAGCCTGTGCGCAATCACAAAGCTTGTGCGACCCTTCATCAATTCGGTCATCGCCGTCTGAATCTGCATCTCGGTACGCGTATCAACGCTACTCGTCGCTTCGTCCAGAATAAGGATCTCTGGATCGGCCAGGAAGGCACGCGCAATGGTCAGCAACTGCTTCTGACCCTGCGAGATGTTGGTCGCCTCTTCATTGAGTACCGTGCTATATCCCTGTGGCAAGGTGCGGATAAAGTGATCTGCATACGCCGCCTTCGTCGCCTGAATGATCTCTTCTTCCGTAGCATCCTCGCGTCCATAGGCGATGTTTGCGTGGATGGTTCCATTGAAGAGCCACGCATCCTGCAACACCATGCCGAACATACGACGCAACGCACCACGCTTGAGTTGGGTGATATCAACACCATCGACCTGAATACTACCATTGTTGACTTCGTAGAAACGCATCAGCAGATTGACCAGCGTCGTTTTACCAGCACCGGTCGGCCCGACAATGGCGATCATCTGGCCCGGCTTGACATCGATATTCATATCCTCCATCAGAATGGCATCTTCTTTATACCCAAAGCGTACATGCTCAAACTTGACCGCACCATCTGGATGCTCAATGACCTGCGATGTCTCTGCTTCAGGTGTCTGTTCTGGCTCGTCCAGTAGATCAAAGATGCGTTCTGCCGACGCCATCGCCGACTGAATCACGTTCGCAATGTTGGCAAGCTGCGTAATCGGCTGCGTAAATTGCTGCGCATATTGAATGAATGCCTGCACATCTCCAATCGCAATCGCATTTTGTGTGACCAGAATACCGCCCACAACTGCGACAATCACATACCCAAGGTTGCCGATAAAGCGCATCAGCGGCATAATGATACCTGAGACAAACTGTGCCCTCCACCCTGCCTCATAGAGCTTCTCGTTGCGCTCCGCAAATTCGGCAATCGATTGCGCTTCACGTCCGAACGCTTTGACGATCTTGTGACCCGTGTACATCTCCTCGACATGTCCGTTCAGCTCACCAAGTGCCCTCTGTTGGCTACGAAAGTACTGCTGCGAACGCTTCGCAATACCTATTGTAACCACCAGACTCAGGGGGAACGTCAGGACGACCACCAGGCTTAAGAGTGGGCTGATGGATATCATCAGTACAATTACACCCACCAATGTTACCACCGAGGTAATCAACTGTGTGACACTCTGCTGCAAGGTGGTGCTCAGGTTATCCATATCATTGACTGCACGGCTCATGATTTCTCCGTGCGTGCGTGAGTCAAAAAACTTCAGCGGCAGCCGTGAAAGCTTTTCGTCCACTTCTTTGCGCAACTGATACATCGTGCGCTGCGCCACACCAGCCATTATGTATTGCTGGATGTATATGAAGATCGAACTGATGACGTACAATCCAAGCAGGATCAGCAAAATGTGCCCGATGTAGCCAAAATCAACAGCGGGTGCTGGCTGATGAGCTGCGAACGCTCGGTATTTTGCAATAATACCTTCAAACAGTTTGGTGGTTGCCAGTCCCAGAATCTTCGGACCCACAATGTTGAACACGGTTCCAATAATGGCCGCGATCAGCACTATCATCAAACGATATTTCTGTGGAAGGAAGTAGCGAAACAGGCGATTGAGGGTTCCACGAAAGTCTTTAGCTTTCTCCACAGGTCTCCCCATCGCGCCAAATCCTCCCCCCATCGGGCCTCTCCCACCACCTGGCTGTTGTCCTTGACGCTGTACACTCATGCTATGCCCTCCTCAATCTCCGCGATTGAAAGCTGTGAAGAGACTATTTCACGATAGACATCACTGGTCTCCATCAACTTCTGATGCGTTCCCATGCCAGCGATCTGTCCCTCTTCTAATACAATAATCCGGTCCGCATCCATAACGGTTCCTACACGTTGTGCCACAATCAAAACGGTCGCATCGCGTGTCTCATTTTTGAGTGCCGCACGTAATTTGGAGTCAGTCTTAAAATCCAGGGCAGAGAAGCTATCATCAAACACATAGATTTCAGGTTTACGTACCAGGGCACGAGCAATCGAAAGACGCTGCTTCTGTCCACCCGAAACGTTTGTGCCTCCCTGCGCTATCTCAGAGTTAAAGCCATCGGCCATATTCTCAATAAAATCGGTCGCCTGCGCAATATTCGCGGCATACCTTACCTCTTCATCCGTCGCATCCTCTTTACCATAATGGATGTTGTCAGCAATGGTGCCGGAAAAGAGTACGGCTTTCTGTGGCACGAACCCGATCTTCGAGCGTAAATTCTCCTGGGACATCTCGCGCACATCAACACCATCCACTAAAATTCGACCGCTATCGATATCATAAAAACGCGGGATGAGATTAACCAGCGTAGATTTTCCAGCGCCCGTGCCGCCAATAATTGCGGTGACTTCGCCTGGTGCAGCACTAAAGGAGATGGATGAGAGTGCAGGTTCTTCCGCGCCAGCATAGCTGAACGTGACATCCTGGAACTCCACATGCCCTCGTGTGGCATCCGCTTGCTTCACCTGTGCAGCATCGTTGATTTCAGGGACGACGGCCAGCACTTCGTTGATACGTTTAGCCGAAGCCTCTGCACGTGGCAACATAATGAACATCATTGAGAGGAAGAGCAGCGCAAACAGAATTTGCATCGCATATTGCAAGAATGCGATGAGTGCTCCAACCTGCATATTACCAGCATCGATGCGGATCGCTCCAAACCAGACAATGGCAACGCTCGAAATGTTCAGGACAAGCATCATGATTGGCATCAACAAAGCAACAAGCTGGTTCACACGGATCGTTACATCGGTCAGATCGGCATTCGCGGTATCAAAGCGCTGCTCTTCATACCGTTGACGATCAAATGCGCGTACCACGCGTACACCAGTCAATCCTTCATCTAGAATGAGGTTCAGCTTATCCAGTTTCACCTGCAGCACACCGAAGAGCGGAATGGCCCGGCTCATCAGCAGGATAATGGAACCCACAAGCACAGGAATGATCACCACAAAGATCCAGGAAAGCCCCGCATCCTGATTGATCGCCAGGATAACACCGGCCACCAGCGTAATCGGAGCCGTGATCATCATATTCAAGATCAGGACCATCACCTGCTGGACCTGCGTCGTGTCATTGGTAGTGCGCGTAATCAGCGAAGATGATCCCAACAGATCGAACTCGTGCAGCGAAAACTGTCCCACACGCGTGAAAATTTGGGCGCGAATAATTTTCCCAAATCCAGTCGCCACCTTCGATGACATAAAAATGCCGACAATCGCAGCAATAGTGCCCACGATTGCCACTAATAACATAATTCCGCCTGTACGCCATATATAGCCAACATCACCTTTGACGATGCCATAATCGACGATATCCGCGATCAGATTCGGCAGGTAGAGATTGGATAGCGCCTGTACAAAGGCCAACGCAATCACAATCACCAGCGTCATCCGATACGGCCTCAAGAACCGTAATAATTTTATCATCTTTCTTCTTCTCCACCCCAATGCGCAAAGTCCGCACTGGCAGCTTTTTCGTTATAGTAACGGGACGCCTTGAATAAAAGCCCGGCCAATTGATTACTTTCCTCCTCACCCAGATACTCCATCAATCCAGTGATCGAAGCCAGAAAATCTTTTGCCGCCACACGGGTGATTTTTTCGCCCTTCTCGGTCAGCTTAATGCCTACTGCACGCCGGTCCACTAGATCAACGTTGCGCTCAACTAATCCGTTTGCTTCCAGCCCCTTGATCAACTGGGTTACCGTCGGTGGTGTGACGTTAAGGCGCTTGCTAATCTCTGAGACCTTCATTTCACGCATGTCCGGCTTTAGATCATCATCATCTAGCTCATGCGTATCGGGTCGAAACCCCTTCCCTAAACAAAAAAGGACTCGCAATTCACTGGGCTTATACCCCATCGGCGACGCTTGATGCCAGCCCGCTCTTTTGAATTGCATGAAAGCCCTCAACAGCTTCTGTGCCGTTTCGTTATCTTGAATATCCACATCCTTACCTTCGTTAGAACCCACTCAATAAATACTTTGGTATATAATTTATTAGGCAACCTAATTATAAGTGAGATCTCAGTGATATGTCAAGGGTCAAATAAATCTATTTTCTCACAGAATACGATATATCGTATTCCAATCAAAGAATAAACGATATATCGTTAATTGTCAAGGGGGAAACGTTGGGAAGGATGCAACTCAGATTTTCGCATCGGGACCACCATCACGGTAGGGAAGCCATTTATTATTCCGGGGTTGCCAAGCAACCAAGCAACCAGGAATAATAAATGGCTTCCCTACCGTGATGGCATTCTGAAAGAGCATGCTTTTTCGACCGATCGGCCAGGGTGCGAAAATCTGGGCCGCACCCTGGAAACCCTGTGCTTTTTACATCGATGAATAGGAATGTTACGCTGTACGTTATGTTATATAGACGCTATTGTATGCGGCCCTGGTGCATACTAAAAAAGAAACCGTAGAAGAGAGAGAATCCATGTCTGATACTGATCGTCGCCTTATCGAAGACCTGATCCCTATCCGCGAGATCAGTGCTGAAGCCTCCCGTGAAAAAAGCCTGCGCCACGGCAACATTTCTACTCTTCACCTCTGGTGGGCACGGCGTCCTATCGTTGCTGCTCGTGCCGCTGTATATGCCTCGCTTGTACCGGCTCCTAAAGACGATGAGGAGCGTTTGATGTACAAAGAAACAATGAAGAAGCTCTGTAAGTGGGATCTTGCGCCCGATGTGCTCAAACATGCCCGTGCGGATATTCTAGCAGCGAATGGTGGTCAACCTCCAAAGGTGCTTGATATGTTTGCAGGCGGTGGGTCTATTCCTCTGGAAGCATTGAGGCTGGGTTGTGAGTCATATGCGGTTGAACTTAATCCTGTTGCGCATATTATTGAGTTATGTACACTGGTTTATCCGCAAAAGTACGGGAGATCGTTGGTTGATGACGTTAGAAAATGGGGAACGTGGGTCATTGAGCATGCGAAAGAGGAATTGGCAGAGTTCTACCCATCGCCTGAGCAAGAAGTTAAAGTTGGTAGCGATCTTGTACAAGGTACACTTTCTGCTGAACGAATTCCTACAAAAGTAAATGGGGAACTAACTCCCATTGCTTATCTCTGGACACGAACTGTTTCTTGTTCTAACCCAGAATGTGGTGCTATTGTTCCTCTTGTTCGGCAGACATGGTTGCGTAATAAGCCAGGAAAATATGTAGCATTGCATGTTGTACCTGATCATTCGGCCAAACGAGCACGTTTTGAAGTCGTTGAAGCTGCAAAAGCGGAAGAGTTAGGCTTTGATCCGGAGGATGGAAGTAAGAGGGGAAATACCTTATGTTTTCATTGTGGGACGACAGCGAATATTGATTACATAAAATTTGAAGGTCGTGAAGGTCGTATAGGATATCAACCAATGGCTATAGTTGCTACAAAGGAAGGATATATAGGAAAAGTATATTTGAATGTAGACACCATGGATAGTCCCTCTAACAGTATACGGCTGGAAGCAAATATACAGAAGTCTATAAAGGATCTTTGTAATCGTGAGCATCTGACTCTTCCTGAAGAGCCTTTGCCCGTACGAGGGACACTTGGTTTTCGTGTACAAGCTTACGGTATACTGAAATGGAAAGATCTTTTTACATCACGTCAACTTCTTGTTTTACTCACCCTTACTTCCCTTGTGCATCAAGCTTATAATGAGATGCTTGAAAACAAAATAGACTCAGAAAGAGCTCTTGCGATTACTACTTATCTAGGATTGATAATAAATCGTCTTGCCGATTTTAATAGTACACTTTGTAGATGGATAAGTATTGGCGACAAAGTCGCCAATACTTATGCTCGACAAGCTCTTCCTATGGTGTGGGACTTTGCAGAAATTAACCCTTTTGGTAATGGGTCGGGGAATAGTATAGATGGCTTAAAGCGCATCTTAGAGGCGATAGAGAACTGTGTTGTAAGTAACCGTTTTGCAGAGCTTACACGTGTGTCGGCAACGCGCCTTCCTTTTGATGATGCTTTTATGGATGCAGTTGTTACTGATCCCCCTTATTATGATAATGTTCCTTATGCTGATTTAAGCGACTTCTTTTATGTATGGTTTAAGAGAACAATAGGTTTTCTCTATCCGGAGCACTTAAGAAGTGAATTGACTCCTAAAAAGCAGGAAGCGATAGCGGAACCATCGCGCTATGAAGGAAATATGGTAGAAGCGCGTCGAGCTTATGAGAATATGATGGCCCAATCGTTTATCGAAGCTCATCGTGTACTAAAGCCGAGTGCTCCACTTATTTGTGTGTATGCCCATAAAACTACATTGGGATGGTCAACACTAATTAACGCATTGCGACGTGCTGGCTTTGTGATTGTGGAGGCATGGCCTCTGGATACAGAACGTCCAGGTCGTGTAAGAGATATAAACTCCGCAGCTCTTGCTTCGAGTATCTTCCTCGTCGCCCGCCGCCGCGAAAACCAGTCTACAGGCGACTACGAAAGCGAAGTAAAACCCGAGCTTGTTAGTATCGTTAACGAGCGACTCGACACTCTTATCAAAGAGGACGTAACAGGCGCAGATCTCATGATTGCGGCACTCGGTGCAGGCTTGCGTGCCTATACTCAGTTTGCACGTGTGGAATTGCCGAATGGTGATGAACTACCAACCGATCAGTATCTGGAGGACGTACAGCGCGAGGTAGCGCAGCAGATGTTGCAGCGCCTGCTTAAGAGTGGAAGCGACCTTTCAGATGAAACGGCCAGTCGACAGGTTGCGGCTGTGGATGCTATGACGCGTTTGTATATGGTGGAGCGCTACTTCTATGGAGAAATAAGTGTCCCATTCGATGATATGAACCTGCTTGCACGCAGTATGGGGCTGGAACTGATGGGGCCACGCGGCCTGAATCAAGGGAAGAAGGGATTGGCAAAGATGGAGAAAGACAAGGCATCTTTGCGTAACTATCGTGACCGGGGCGATGATCCCCACCTGGGTTTGCTTACAGAAGGCGGCAACATTGCTCCTTTGATCGATATCTTACATCGCCTGCTCTGGTTGCAGGACGAGCAACCGCACAATGTGGCTGAGTTTTTGAAAATGTCGCAGGCCGATCGTCAAATAGAGTTGTTACAGCATGTTGCAGAGATACTGGCGGGGCCAGCTCTGACATCAAATGGCAATAATGGTACTGGCAAACACGAACGCACTGAGGAGCAGCAAGCTCTTGGGAGACTCTTATCCGGCTGGCGTATCGTCTTTAGTGAGCAGAACGTCAGGCAGATGCTACGCGAACGGACGTTGTGGAATTTTGAAGAAGTGTAACTGAAGGAGCAGAGGAGTAGATGACACAGAGTCACATTCAGACATGGAACACCGTAGTGACGCCACATGCAGATATTTTGGCTGATCAGCTACGTATCGACACCTATGCAGTCAATCTGGGACAGGTTGTACAAAATGACACTCAGATGCCGCTCATCTATCGCGATCCACATATGTTTTTCGAAGCGACCTATCTGACTACTGCATTAGATAGCGTCCTCAAAGAAGTGTTTCGCGTTTTATGTGGTGGCACGGGTGATCGCGTCTTCTTGCTGCGTACACCCTTTGGTGGCGGTAAGACGCATACATTACTTGCGCTCTACCATCTGGCAAATGCGCGTGCGCAACTCAATGATATTCCAGAGTTGAGTAATATACCATCCCCAGGCCCTGTACGAACTGCAATATTCTCTGGACTTGCGACAGGATCAATCGACCAGCAGCGTGCAAAAACGTTGTGGGGTGATCTGGCATGGCAGATCGGTAAAGCCGAGGGGTACAATCTGGTAGCAGAACAAGATCGTGCGCTGGTGGCTCCTGGCGCTTCTCTGATCATGCAATTGATTGGAAATAAACCGACGCTATTTCTATTAGACGAGATATTGAACTACGTTGAGAATGCAATGGCGGTGGGTGTTGGCGAATCCAATCTGGGCAGACAAACGATTCTCTTTTTGCAGCGACTAACGGAAGCTGTTGCGGCATCTCCTAATGCTGCAATGGTCTATTCATTGCAGGCCAGTGATCGAGAAGCCAGCGGGAACCTGGAATTACTGGATACTCTTAGCAGGATTGGACAGCGCCTGAACGCTATTCGTGAGCCAGTCACGGGGGATGAGGTGCTCAGTGTAGTACAGAGGCGTTTGTTTGCCAGACCTACTCTGGAGAAGCAGCTCTTAGAAGATCAGCAACGGCGGTTGGTTGCCAATGCATATGCCGCCAGTTATAAGTCATTTTTGTTAGGAACCTTTTCAAATCAGGAAGCCGAGCAAAAAGCGGAGCAACTAAGAGAGCGTATCCGCAGAAGTTATCCTTTCCATCCCGCCTTACTTGATCTGATGAGTGAGCGATGGAACTCGATACCGGGTTATCAGCGTACACGTGGAGCGCTACAATTTCTAGCAACGGTTATCCATGCCTTATGGAAGAGGCAAGGTGTTACCATGCATAATCAGCCGCTGATAGGGCCTGGTGACATTCCGCTGGAGAATTCGCAGGTACGAACAAACTTCCTGGCCCAGGTAGGCGAGCAAACGCAATCACAATATGATGCAGTCATTAGGGCAGATCTGCTAGGAGAGCAGGCTGGGGCACGTATCGTGGATGCGCTCTTGATTCGTGAGAACCCTAACTTACAATTGTGTGAGCCAGGAACACGCCTTGCAACGGCGGCTATGCTCTACAGTTTTGATGGTAGGAGTGCGCAATACCGTGGCGTCACAGAGAGCGACCTGCTCAGGGTTTGCTTGATACCGCATGATCTGGAGCGTAATGTCTTACAAAGAGCGCTCTATGATCTCAATGAGCGGTTATTGTATCTTCATCGTCGTGCAGGTGTGTATCTCTTTGAGACGCAGGCCAACCTTAACAAGATGATTATGGACGAAAACCAGCGCCGCACGGGTGAAGAGGTCGAGGAGCGTATGTTGATTGAGTTCAACAAGATGCTTAATCCTGAGTCAAAGGGAATGAAGAGTAAGCGTGAGAGTATAGGGTTGAAGTCTGTTACATGGCCGCAAGATACTGATGATGTAGATGATCGCATTCCCGAGTTCCAGGTGGTATATCTCGCGCCTGAGTGGCTGGACGCGCATCCTGATCCTCTTGCACAGGAACGGGATATGAGACGCTTTGTGGAACAGCACGGAAACAGGCCACGAGATTATCACAATGGATTGGCTCTGGCGGTTCCCAATAGACATACTGCTGAGACTGCTAAAAATGCAGTGCGTTCGCTTATGACTCTGGAGATATTGCAAAATCGGCGCTATGCGATTGAACTGGCTCCTCACCAGATGGCGGAGCTATCAGAACGGAAACAGAGCGTTGAGAAAGAGATGAAGAGTGCATTATTGTTGCTTTATGAGCATGTCTATACCCCGATTAGCAACAATAAACCTGACCCGATATTCGTGTTCCAGAAAGTGACGGTGCTTGATCACAGTCAGGCACCAGAACTGCCCACAAGGATGAGGGAAGCGCTGAACAATCGTGCCGTATATGAAAGCGTCAATCCAAATAAAATCGTAGATTTGACGCGCCTGAATGAGTCTACATCTGTTGAAAAACAATTTTACCGTGTCAGTGACATCATTACGGGCTTCTTTAGCTATTACAAATGGACACATATCTGGAATGAGCAGGTTGTGCGTAATGCTGTTGTACAAGGGGTCAAAAATCGCACATTTGCCTATGTTGCCAATGCCCGTAAGGACCAGGATGGCAATCTGATTCTGGGTAGTCAATCTACCAATAGTATTCAGTTTGGGAATGAGATTGTGGCAGCCGAGTTGGATATGGGTGAAGGAGCATTTCTTCTTTCTGGAAGCTATGCTGAACAATTGCAGGCTTCATTTGTAGCAAAAGTGGCACCTGTAGTTGAGTCAGTATCAACACCTGTTAATGGTATATCGTCCGTGGGAGTCCCACCCGTACAGGGAGGCTTCACGTACCAGCCTTCTGTGGGAACGGGGAGCACGATTAGAGAACCGGGTGGCTATACAGCGCCGCCACTGTTTGGAGACCCGATGCCCCCTCCGGCGCGACCTGCTGCACCTGGGCAGGGAGGGAAGCGCTATCGCCTTCGTGTACAGGTAAACATGGATCAGTTCTACGATGCAATCAAGGCTCTGCAGGCGCTCAGTGAGGAGAATACGGATACGATGGATATTCTTGTAATAGCCACTGCCAAACCTGGTCAGGCCTATAATCGGAACAAGTTATACAATCGGGTGGTTGAGCCAATGGTGGAGGGGAGTAATGTCGATGTGATAGAGGAGCAGGTGGAGGAGTAAATGGCCGAAGTTAACATAGCGGTCAATGTTCATCGCATAGTTTTTCCGGCGTGCCATTTATAAACCTGTGTGTGCGTTAAATGCTAAAATTCGCTTTCTTTCCAATTTTCTTTGCCAATATATTAAAATCAGCATATGCGCTCTGAACTGCTTGCATGTGAGAGCCCATAGCACCATCGGCTGGTTTTAGATGAAATATTGGTTTATGTGCTTCCTGAGCAAGTGGCATAAGGCTACGATAGTGTTTGAGAAGGGCAAGACAATTCGAGTCATTTGTAACCGAAGTATTGCTTTTGCCAGGCTCATCTAACACATAATTCCTATATTCGTCGGGGATACGAGCAATCCAACGATCATATGCTTTTACTGGGCGATCCATACGTACAGC
>JACDAE010000266.1 GCA_013695595.1 Ktedonobacteraceae bacterium
GAAGCACCCTGATGCCTGTGCAATGACCTTTGACAGAGCACTACGTGACAAGTCCCCACGGATGCGGCAAGCCGGATCCCTACGCGAGAGGGAGAAGCACCCTGATGCCTGTGCAATGACCTTTGACAGAGCACTACGTGACAGGTTAGACGGCATCTTAAAAAAAAAGTCACACTCGCTGATGAGGGTCTCTTTCTTTAAAGTTGAATCGTGGTCATCGATTGTCTCCCTCCCCGAAAATCTTCCGCCTGCTCTCACAGTCCTCTCACTGTATAGTCCAATTTGTATCATTGTGTGTCACCGTCTATAGAAACGAGGTGTATCCTCTCAAGTGACTTTTCTTTTGACGTGCCGTCTAAGAGGGAAGTGGGGTACAGGGGTGTTAGTGTGCTGGCTTGCACCCATCTTATCTGGAGAAAGTAATGGAACGGACTCACTCAACTTTTGCGCTCTTTATTGAGCAGGAGGTCACCACCCTTGCTCAGCGGCGCTATATTCCGAATATTGATGATGGTCGGCTCGAATTGACCGTAAAACATTCCTGGAAACGTCTTCCGCTGAGCTTCGCCGAGACTCCTGAGCAACCGTGCGGCCTGGCCCTGCGGATTGGCTATACCGGTAAGCAGGAGGCAGACCTGGCAATCTATCGCTTAAAACCAAGGGGGACAAGTGGGTATACGATAACCCTACCATCGCTCTATATCTTGCAGGATGGCATCTTTGTCCCCTATGGATCTTGATAGTGTCCTATGCCTCTGCCTCTTCGGGGATCTGGTAGATCTGCTCCAGGCTCTGGCCCTTCGCGCGCTGGATACGTTCGACGCGCTTGCTGAATTGCATGGTCGAGAAGTCGAGGTAGTCCTCGATCTTCAGGCCAAAGGGCACCTCTTCATCCTCTGGATTCATGGCGAAGAGTTCGCTGATCATGCCATGTGCATATAGGAGCAGTTCATTCATGTATCCTTCGATCACATCCCACAGGCTGTTGTCCTGGGCCACCAGGCGCGAGAGCAGGTAGACGCCGTAGGCAAGGTGACGCGACTCATCGCGCTTGAGGTACCCGATGCCCTTCTTCAGGCCCGGCATAATGTTGTTGCGCTCAAGCATATTGAAGTAGGCATGGTAGCCGGTCTCGGCCAGGACACCTTCCACGATCATATTGTAGACGGTGGATGCGCGCGCCAGGGCCACGGGAGACTGGTCGCTCAGCAGGGCATGCATGGTTCGTGGGAGTTCCTCGTAGAATATTTTGCGATAGCTGGGTGTGTGATGGTGGTGGAGGTCGCCGTGCTCGTTGGCTACCTCGTCCAGGTAGCGGCGAAAGAACTCTGTATGCTTGGCCTCTTCCCAGAGAAAGGTGGTGAGGAACATCTCTTCTTCGATGCGGTTCTCCTGTGCGATGACCATGATCAGGGGCAGCAGGTCGAGCGTCACGCTCTCTTCGCCGGCCTGGAAGAGGGCGGTTAAGTTCAGCAGAGATTCCTTTTGCCTGTCCGTGCATTGCTGCCAGTCGAGGATATCCTGAGTGAAATCGATGTCGCGCGGGTCCCAAATGCCCAGCTTCTTCGCCTTGTGGTACAGGCGCATGGGGAGGATGTCGTGACGCAATCCCTTGGTGCCGGTTGTCGTGAATCCAGCGTGAGTCGCTAGTGTCATCGTGGTATACCCTTTCTTCATGGTTGCCTATCGGACGTAGGAACTGGTGTTGCCTGGCCGGGTCTGCCTGCCACAAGGAGAGTGCTCCCGGTGAACAGGTGTAGCATACGCGTCAATGTCTATAGTGTCATCCAGCAATTCTTGTGTATATAATAACAGTATTTTTTGGCGAGTGTCAATGCTTCTGTTTGTGCAGCAGTGAAACCAGGCGACGCTGGCTATAGCAAAGAACCCTCTAGCTATGATGAGCTAAAGGGTGTGAGAAGGGAATCGCGCTGGCTAGGGCTTATGCGGGAACGTGACCGGCTGTTTTTTCACGGTCGGCCGTCTCATAATCGAAGGATGGGCAGTAATCACAGGTTGGAAGTTATTTGTATTTTGGCGTGTCACATCGTAATCGCCATTGCAACCGCAATCACCGATCCAATATTGCCACACAACAGGGACCATATTGCTCAGGTAGACTGAATTAAGGATCCTCTGAAACCTGGCATGGACTGTCGGTTGGGTGGTAGTACAATTTCCACAGGGGGGACAGAGGTCCGAGCCACAGGTATCTACCCCTGATAACCAGAGAACGAAGTGGGTAGGGGTGTTGAAATTCTGGGAGAAGTTGGGATCGAGCAACTGACTCCAGTTATTAGGCGTGATGTAGATCCCCGGCCATACTGCAGGAGTGCTCGGCGTAATGATATAGAGCCTGGCTAGAAAACCATTGACAACATCGCGGTTAGGGCCATAGTTGCCTGCATCCCAGCCAGCCGTCTGCGGCTCGACCTGACCAAAAACCGTGTAGCCGTAGATATAGGGTGCGAGAGGGCCGCTACCCCAGCTCCTCCAGGCCGCATCGGCCTGGGCAGACCCCCAGCCATAATCACTATAGCCGGCCGGCCTGGCCCCACTGGTTGGTCCATGAACGGCCCAGTAGCCGAACGTGCGTTGCGTGCCAGCCGTATTGGCCGCGGCGACATCGAAGGCAAAGAAGGGGGACTGGTCATTCCTGAGCGCCTGCCCCATACGACCGATATAAAAATCCTGCTGCATACCGTAAGCGCTCAGCGTATTACTATCGGTCCCATACCAATCGCCAAATTGATCCGCGTGAGCATCTTTCAGGGTCACCCCTGCCGTTCCAAGCGCCACCACACTGGCGGCTAACACCTTGATCAAATCCCTGCGGTTGAGATGCCGGCCTTTCATCTGTGCGGCGTCTTCAAGAGCCTGCTGAATCTGCTCTTCGGTTGCGCCATGCTTCCTCGCCAGTTCGAAATAGCTCTCGGCGCATTGCTGGCAATTGCCCTGCGCTTTCTTAATACCCATCTGGATAGCATCTACGCGAATTTTTTCTGGATTGCGTGGCTGTATCATGTTGAGTTCTCCTGCTCTTTGCTATAAAACGACAGTAGTTTTGTTGATGCCGGCTTTTTTCAGAGCCTCACGGATCAAATTTTCAGGCGAAAGGCCCTCGTTCTCCTGGTTAGAACACACGCATCGACCCTCCGGGCACGGGCAAGCTAGGGCAAGGTGCTGGTATCAATGACCTGCAGCACATGGTGATAGGGCAATCCCTGGTGCTGGGCCTGATAGTCCGCCTCCGTGAGGGGGGGGGATGCCACCAGGTAATGGCCGCTCACAAAGCCATCCAACCCATGCTTGCCAATCGCGATCTTCACCGGGCGTTGGAGCTTCCGATCAAACACCAGCCAGGCATTGGGTCCCACCCAGGAGATCACGCGCGCGTTGAGCGTGGGAAACTCGTTGAAATCACTCCCATCCGTCTGTTTGTCCTCAATCACAGAGGAGTTCATGGGTTGCGCCAGGATCGAGGGCACCCACATGACCTGGGAGTAATCGCTATTGGTATAGACAAACGAGGTCCCCGCAAACGCCACGGTGGTCGGGGGATACTGCATCGGCAGACGCACCTGCTGCGCGGTCTCCAGATTCTCAAATACCACCGCCCTCGTGACTCCATCCCCCCACGAGACCCAGGGCCAGGAGATCTGGGGGCCGGATGTGCGGGGCGCGAGCACGGTTTTCGTGCCCGTGGCAAAGGTATACAACTCCGATTGGGTCGCCCCAGGCGTGTCTTCTGAGTACGTGGTCCAGACCACGCGGCCATTGCTGGCAGACGGCTCTGGTCGGATGGAGACAGAGGGATGCTGCCCATCAGGCCCACGGGCCTGATCGAGCAGACGGACCTCCCCGGTCTGCCGGTTGAGGGCTTTGAGGAGCCAGTGCGCGGCATAGCTTTCAAAGGTGTTGCCATACGCTTGCGACCAGATCACCCAGGACCCGGTGACCGTGCATGCCATGAGGCTATAGCCCGCCGGCATCGTGGCGAGCAAGGTGATGTGGCCCGTCTGCACATTGATGAGCCCGATCGACTCGCGATCCTGGGACCAGGTGCCAGGCTGAGACCGCATGGCGTACGTGCTCCCACAGATCTGATCGTCATCCGTCATGCCATGATGCTGCCCATCGGGCGCAAAGTACCGATCCCCCAGATCGAGGGAGAGCTGGCGGATCTGGACCTGCCCCCATGCCTGCTGCATCGAGACAGGGGCCAGGTTCACCGCCAAAGGTGTCGGCGTGGGGAGCAGCAGAGACACCGTGGGAGCTGCCGTGGTGGGAGACACCCTGGTGGGAGTGGCGGCGTCCGTTCCCCCCGTTTGCCCGCTGGAGCAACTGATCACCAGCAGGGCGGCGCAGATAAGCAGACACGCATTCCAGTATTTCATCGGTTCATCAGCAGCACCCGAGCACATCCCTGGTGCTCGGGTGCCCTCCTTTCTGCTAGTTATCGCTCACAGTGCTGGTCAGGAGACGTAGCCGTTACCACAGGATGACCGTTGACCACCACACGATATTGCTCGTAGAGGTATACTCATACGGGGCGGGAACAGACCAGCCCGTATATGAGGGTGCATTGTAGACGGGGTCGGCGTAATAGGTGGTGTTGTGATCGCCGCTGATCCAGGTGACGGGCACCCAATGGTCAATCTCGCCGTGGGAATAGGGATAGCCTGGCATCGAATAAAAATTTCCACCCCCAATCACGATCCCGGTGGGGACATCCCAGCCCGTCCCAATGTCGGATGAGACCTTCCCCTGGAAATCCGCGACCTGGCTCTGCAAAGGTCCACTGAGCCACTCCTGGACATAATTGCCGCCGTGGCCGTTGGCAAAGTGATTGACCATGGTGTTCATCTGGCCGACGCTGGTGCCATTGTTGTAAAGGTCCCCGCTGATGACCCCGTTTGCGGCGAGCCAATACTCATCATTCCAGGCGAGACCCGACGGTTGGCTTACCTGATAGGCGTTATAGCTCATGGTAACGCCATTATAGGTATTGGCCCCAGGCCAGGCAAAGCTATTCTCCACGACGGTCGTCGCAATCGTGGCCGGTCCACACCAATTCCAATTTTCCTCCGGAAATTGTGCCGCACCCACTGGGGTTGAGCATTGCACTGCCGAACCATTGGCCACCGAGGGGCACTGGGGCACGGCGAGCCTTCCCGCGGTTGATTGCAAGCGTGCGGCGCTTCGCGTCAGCACCGTGTGCAGGTTGGCGACATTGCCCAGGTGCCATTTGGCCATGAACGCGCGATAGTGAGTTTCAAAGGTCGCAAGCGTTTCTTTGCCTGAGAGCACCCGCTGGACATACTCATTAGAGAGTCGCCCTTTGTCAGTTGCATAGGCTCTTTGGGTGGCTGTTGGATGATAGGCAGCACGGTTACCTAGCTGGTCGACTGATGGGAACGCAGGGGGCTGCGCCGAGGCCGCTGCCTGGGCTGGTGCCGCCTGCAC
>JACDAE010000285.1 GCA_013695595.1 Ktedonobacteraceae bacterium
ACACAAATACAGCGTATAGAAATCAAGATCATGGTGCGCAAAAACAGCCAAAGAACCATGAGCATGCGGGAAGCGCTGCATCAAAACCTGCCGAACAGATAATTCCGCCAGGTATGCCGACCGCAGCCGCAACGCTGACACAGAAACGTCCCAAGACTCCGTTATCCTCTGTGCTCAAGAAGGGGCTTCCGCTTCTGCTCAAAGCGGCAAAGGCAGGTCTCGCGCAGCCACATGCGCAAGCACGGGGACGAATCGTAGGCGCAAGGCGTCCAATCAAACGACCATCATCGCTCGCACTGGCCCCAACATTGAGGGGTGCCGCATTGCACCAGAAGCGGCGACAAAGCGAATATGGCTCACAGGGGCAGCGTCTATGGCTTGAACGTTGGGATCTCTTTGAACCAGTACACCAGCAGAAGCAAGGAGTCTTGATTCTTTTTGTCGTCGATGCGAGTGGCTCGATGGCGGCCCGTAAACGCATGGCAGCGTCCAAAGGGGCTGTACTGGCTCTGCTACAAAGGGCGTATCAGCAGAGGAATCAAGTCGGCTTATTACAATTTCGTGGGGCCAGAGCAACGCTCCTCTTGCCACCAACGCACAGTACCAGTCGCGCGATCCAGGCTCTTACCGATCTTCCTACTGGCGGACGAACGCCTCTCGCATCTGGCCTGCGTTTAGCCTTACAGACGCTGCAAGTAGCCAGAATGCGCGATGGGCATCTACAGACAATGCTGGTTCTAGTCACTGATGGACGTGCGAATGTGACCGATCTTGCTCCTGGTGGCTCAGTACGCGATCCACTCGAAGATGCACTCGCAGCGGCCCATGAACTGCGTCTGGCAGGAATGCCAGCGCTGGTGATTGATACAGAAGAAGGTATCCGCATGGGACTGGCACGCACATTAGCTCAGGCACTTGACGGAACCTATATTGAGCTTGCACAGCTTGAAGCCGCGCCCGTTGCCAATGCGGTGCGTACGGCCTTGAATGGTGCGCGTTGGGGGAATGGAGACAAAAAACGTTAGCTTATCGCTTCATATAAAAAGAAATGAGGGTAGATTTTGACAAAAGAACAGGGAATACAGGAGAAAGTAAAACTGGTTGGAGTAGGGCCAGGCGACCCTGATTATGTCACAATGCGCGTGGCTCAAGAGGTGGCGGCAGCGGATGTCGTCGTAGGCTTTGCGACTGTGCTGGCCGTCGTAGATCACTATATCAAGGGCCAACGTATTGTATTAACCTACCGCAATCAGGAGGAGCAGCTTGCAGAAGCGGCCCGTGCTCATGCAGAGGGAAAGCGTTGTGTCGTCTGTTGCTATGGCGATTTAAATTTTTCGGCGCAAGAACTGATCGCCCGTGTTGAGCGGCATTGCGGCGCAACGGAGCGTATCCCAGGCATTAGTTCGGTACAGGTTGCCTGTGCAAGAAGTGCATTGGCGATGGAGGAAACGCTCTTTTTTACGCTACACGCCCGTGATGGCATTCATGCCGCAAAGCAAGAGATTATTGACGCAACCACAGCCGGGAAATGCAACCTGATTATTTTACCGTTGCCGTGGTCATTCATGCCGCCCCAGATGGCGCAGATGCTGATCGAAGGAGGTATTGCAGGTAAGCGTACGGTTACGGTGCATCAGCGCTTGACGCTCGCAGGTGAAAGCAGTTTACATACCACATTACAGCAACTTGCAACGTGGAAAGACGCGTTTAGCGATCTCTCTATTATGGTCTTGCCACATCCCGATGTTGAGCGGAGAACAGGCGAAGCATGAGCGATACTTCAGAACCAGCACGCTTGATTATCGCCGGAGTTGCCAGCGGTGTAGGCAAAACAACCATTGCAACGGGTCTGATGGCAGCTCTGGTTGCTCAGGGATTGCGCGTCCAGGGGTATAAGGTTGGACCAGATTACATTGATCCCACTTATCATCGTGTGGCGACGGGTCGTCCATCATACAACCTGGATACCTGGTTAAGCAGCCAGAAAATGGTACGTCAGCGTTTCGAGGCAGGCATGCACACGGCGGATATTGCCCTTATTGAGGGCGTGATGGGGCTTTTCGATGGTCGAAAAGGGACGCTCGATACAGCCAGTACCGCAGAAGTTGCCCGGTTGCTCAATGCGCCCGTGTTGCTTGTGATCGATGTTGCGCACATGGGTCAGAGTGCCGCAGCACTGGTGGCAGGGTTTCGGGATCTCGACCCACGTGTACGGGTTGCTGGTGTCCTTTTGAATAGAGTTGCCAGCCCTGACCATGAAGCAACCTTGAGGTATGCCATTGAGCAGTGGACTGGCATTCCAGTATTCGGCGTGCTCCGGCGTGATCCCTCACTGACATTGCCATTCCGTCACCTTGGCCTGTTACCAGCTCCTGAAGCAAACATTGAGGTTCAAGCGTTGGGAAACACTATTGCTCAGGCGCTCAATATTGATACGATCGTGCAGTTGGCATATGCGGCAGGTCCACTTCCACCTGAAACAACAGAGGAGGCAAACCGTGATGATGTCCCCTATCATCATTCACTGTTAGAGACGCTATCGAAGGTACCATCAATTCGAGTTGGATTTGCACTGGATAACGCATTCTCATTCTATTATCCAGAAACGCTTGAGGAATTTGCTCGCCTGGGCGTTGAAGTTGTTCCTTTCAGCCCACTCAATGACCCGTATCCACCTGATGACCTTGACCTGCTTTATTTTGGTGGAGGTTTCCCTGAGCTATTTGCCGAACAGCTTGCCGCAAACCAGACCATGCTGGCAGGCGTACGTTCGGTAATACAGTGCGGTGTCCCTGTCTATGCAGAGTGTGGTGGGTACATGTATTTGGGAAAAGAATGCATCGATGCGGCCAATCGTAGCCATACGGTGGTGGGAGTACTTCCATATACCTTTCGTATGGGTACAGAGCGTGCTCAATTGGGGTATCGTGAGATCATCACGGTACGAGAAACGCTTATCGGTCCTGCTGGTACGCGTCTGCGTGGTCATGAGTTTCATTGGTCGCACCTGACGGAGCCACTTGCGAGGGACGATGCAGCCTATGAGCGAGAAGGGGGAGAAAAGACGCGAGAAGGCTATGCGAATAGTACCATTCTGGCATCCTATATGCATGTGCCATTCGCAGCCAATCCGCAGATCATGACGAATCTGCTTCACAATTGCCTGTTGCAGCGGGAAGCGCGAAATGAGCAGGAGAGATGTACATGAGAAAAAAGACACAAGAGCACAGTATTAGCCCTGAAAGTGGGATAGCCGTATTTCTTGCCCTGGGTTTCGACTTCCTGGGTGAGCCGCCCGCTGCATGGCATCCAGTTGTCTGGTACGGCAAATTGATCCAGAAGTTAGAACATGCTGCTCCTGCGCAACCACTGGCCCAATTCTTCTATGGGATAGGAATGTTGATATTGGCAACTCCTGCCGCCTTGCTCCCTACGAGCGCAATACACTGGCTGGCGAGACGAATACGCACAGGAACAAGGCTGCGTAAAGTCAGATTCGTGCTTTCCGTTCTGCTTGAAGGCATGGCACTCAAACCGTTCTTTGCACTACGTATGCTGGCCGAAGCGGGTCATAAGGTACGGGAATGTCTGGAGCAGGATGACCTTGCAGCGGCTCGTCAAGCGCTTCAGGCATTGGTGAGTCGGGACCGTTCTCAACTCACGGCTGAGTTAGTAAGCGCGGCGGTCATCGAATCGTTAGCTGAGAATTTGAGTGACTCAGTCGTCGCTCCGCTCTTTTACTATCTGCTGTTTGGTCTTCCAGGGGCAGCGACCTATCGGCTGTTGAATACCTTTGACTCAATGATCGGGTATCATGGTCGCTATGAGTACCTTGGGAAGGCGGCTGCCCACGTAGACGACCTTTTAAATTTCCTGCCAGCTCGATTGACGGCCTTGTTGATTGTTGTCTGTGCGCCCCTCTTTGGGGGTAACAGGGGCAAAGCTCTGTCCATCTGGCGTCGTGACGCGCAGAAGACAGCCAGTCCCAATGCTGGGCAACCGATGGCGGCGGCAGCAGGAGCATTGGGTTTGCAATTGGAAAAAGTTGGTCACTATACCCTGGGAGATCGTGAAAGAACGATCACCGCTCATGATATCCATCATGCGGAGCAGATAGTATGGTGGATTGGATGTAGCGTTATCGCACTCGTTGGGTTATTGAAATTGTTCTGGAGGAGCCAGGATGAGTAAACGCACTGCAAAGGTGGAGCAACCTGTTCATGGAGCCTTTGATTATGCCGAATTAGAGTCGCTTGGTTTGCATCCAGAGGAAGTCATTGACTTTAGTGTCAATTCTAACCCGTATGGCCCGTCGCCTCGTGTACGAGAAGCAGTAGCAAACGTTGCTCTTGATCGCTATCCAGATCGCACCTGTCTGGAATTAAAACGAGCTATCCTCGACTACGAGCTAGATGGGACAAGGCTACCCCTCGCGGCGCTGGTCTGCGGAAATGGCACGGCTGAACTGATCTGGACAATCGCGCATGCCAGCTTGAAGCCAGGTATGAAGGTAGCTATCATCGGCCCCACCTTTGGTGAATATCATACTGCATGCCTGGCTATGGGCGCGACCATAATCGAATATCGTGCATGCGCCTCTATGCATTTCCAGCCTGATAGTGAGGAAATAGCCACCTGGATAGGGGAAGAGCATCCTTCTCTGGTCTGGCTCTGCAACCCAAACAATCCGACTGGCACCTGGATCGGGCAAGAGGAGATGTTTCTGGTGGCAGAAGCGTGCCAGAAAAATGCGGCAATGCTGGTCGTAGATGAGGCCTACTGGCGTTTTGTCTCTCCGCGAGAAGAGTTTTCAGCGCGAGAACTGATTGAAGCTCTCCCTGGCTTAGAAGTTGTCGTGTTACGCTCGTTGACAAAAGATTTTTCGCTTGCTGGATTGCGCCTGGGGTACGCGATTGCGACAGAAGAAACGGCAAGACGGTTGAATGCACACCTGCCATCCTGGAATGTAAATGGCGTCGCTCAGGCTGCGGGAGTCGCTGCACTGAGCGACCGTGTCTATCTTGAAACAACGTTGCAAGCCCTGATGACTGAGCGGACGGCATTTTTTCAGGCGTTGGTGCATGGTAATTTGAAGAGTGTGCCATCACGTACCCATTTCTGCCTGCTCGCGGTCGAAAATGCGCATAATGTTCGCCAGCAGCTTCTGACGCGAAAAATGCTGGTGCGGGATTGTACGTCGTTCGGGCTTCCGCATTGTATCCGTATCGCTACCCGTTCAGCAGGTGAATGGCAGGGATTGCTTGCGGCATTACAGGAGATGAATATATGAAGCAGGCTCGTACTATCATGATTCAAGGAACGGCTTCGACGGTAGGAAAGAGTACATTGGTGACAGGCTTGTGCCGCATTTTTGCGCAAGAGGGCTGGCGCGTTGCACCTTTTAAGGCACAAAATATGGCTCTCAATTCATTTGTGACGCGTCGTGGCGAGGAGATTGGTCGTGCGCAGGCCGTGCAGGCAGAGGCAGCGGGAATAGAGCCAACCGTAGATATGAATCCGATCCTCCTGAAGCCAGAAGGGGATTCGCGCAGTCAGGTGATTGTACTGGGGCATCCCCTGGCGGCGATGGAGGCACGAAACTACTATCGCAATCGTGCAAGTCTTTTTACTGTTGTGCAAGAGGCTCTTGCCCGACTGCGTTCTGAGTATGATCTGATTATTATCGAAGGGGCAGGGAGTCCAGTAGAGCTAAATCTCGCGCACTATGATCTCGTCAACATGCGTATTGCCCATCTGGCTGAAGCACCAGTGTTGCTGGTAGGCGATATTGACCGGGGCGGGATTTTTGCATCGCTCCTGGGGACATTGATGCTGCTGCAACCGTACGAGCGTGCTCGGGTGAAGGGGCTGATCGTGAATAAATTTCGCGGTGATCTCTCGCTCTGGCACGAGGGTGAGCAGATGCTGACGGAACGCAGTGGCATCCCCGTCTTGGGAACGTTGCCATTCTTCAAGAATATTGTTATTGCCGAAGAAGACTCGGTGGCATTGGAGGATGGAACGGCAGCAGTATTGCACCCTCATCACCATCAAGAGCATGATCAGCTCGAAATTGTGGTTGTACGCCTTCCCTATTTGAGTAACTATGATGAATTTGATGCGTTGGCAGTAGAACCTGGGGTACATCTGCGCTATGCCGCAAGCGTGGCCGAGTTTCCACTGCGCCCCGACCTGATCATCCTGCCTGGAACAAAAAACACGCTCTCTGATCTGGCCTGGCTCTGGCGTGAGGAGCTGGCTCAGCATATTCGTCAATTGGCGAAACGTGGCTGTGCGGTGTTGGGTATCTGTGGAGGTTATCAGTTATTGGGAGAACGCCTGAGTGATTTCTTAGGGGTTGAGGCTGCTGCGGGTACTGTCGCGTCTGGATTAAACCTGTTGCCAGTGGAGACCTTCTTTGAAGCGCTTACGGAAAAGACAACCCTGCGATGTCAGGCCCAGATTACGCTATCAGCGGCTCGCGGCCTCTTTGCTCATCTCGGTGTACAGAACTTTCAAGCGTACCAGATCCACATTGGGCGTACCGTCGCATCGGGAAGCGCTGATCAGGGAGACGGAAGTGCTTTTCAGATTGCTACTGGGGGCGAGGATGGAACGCTGAATGCTGATGGATGGTGTGCGGGATATTATTTACACGGACTTTTTGAGAATGAAGCGTTCAGACGAGGTATTATTGCTGCGCTGGCAGAGCGGCGCTCTCTTGAGCTTGTTTCATCTGATCGTTCTGGGTTCGATCGTCAAGGGGAATATGAGAAGTTGGCAACGATGCTACGTGCCCATCTGGATATTCCCCGGCTCAGGGAATTGTGCAACCTCATGTGAGCGTGTCTTTCTTTTACTATTGTCTTTGCATCAATTTTTTGTGAGGGCGAGGAGAACCAATGGAAGAAGATCTGTCTGTCGAAGCGGTGAAAGATACCGATGCCTCGGTGTTATCCGACTTTCCGTCTTCATGGCGCGAAGGAGTCTATCAGGCCATCTATCGGCGTCGTGATGTGCGTCACTTCCGACCTGATCCTATTCCTATGGATGCGCTGGCGCGTGTTCTTGATGCCGCCCATCATGCACCATCAGTTGGTTTTATGCAACCGTGGACGTTCATCGTTATTTCTGACCAGCAAACACGCCTGCGCGTGCATGATCTTTACGAAAGAGAGCGGATTGCAGCGGCGCAGTTCTTCGACGAACCTCGCCGTACTCAGTATCTGTCCTTCAAGCTAGAAGGCATTTTGGACGCCCCGCTGAATGTCTGTATTACGTGTGATCCAACTCGCGCAGGAGCGGCAGTCCTTGGGCGTAACAGCATGCCTGAGACCGATCTCTATTCGACCTGCTGCGCAATAGAGAATCTCTGGCTGGCAGCGAGGGCAGAAGGCATTGGGGTAGGATGGGTTTCGATTCTTAAACTTCCGCAATTGCGTGAAATCCTTGCGATACCGCACCATGTTATCCCGGTTGCATACCTTTGCCTTGGGTATCCTACGCAATTCCTGAAGCAACCAGAGTTGGAAAGGGCTGGCTGGCGAGCACGCCAACCGCTTGGTGAGATTATTCACTATGAAGCCTGGGGGCTTTTAACACATCCCAACTGGCCTTTGTTAGATCAACTGACATCAGGCAAGCCTCTCGCAGCAGAAATACCACGATCAACAGGAGGAAGTATGAAGCGTCTCATTGAGGTGACGAGCCGTATTCGTCCCCTTGATGGAGCGGCGATGAAGGCTGTACGTGACCATCTCGATCAACTCACCAAACCTCAGGGCAGCCTTGGGCGACTGGAAGAGGTAGCAATCAAATTGGCAGGCATCACCGGTCAGGAACGTCCCCGTTTTCCGCGCAAAGGGGTGATCGTCATGGCGGCAGATCATGGGGTAGCCAGTGAGGGAGTCTCGGCCTATCCACAGCAGATCACTGCACAGATGGTCCAGAATTTTCTAGCGGGAGGCGCAGCGATCAATGTTTTAGCGCGGCGTGTTGAGGCACGGGTGATCGTTGTAGATATGGGGGTAGTGACAGATATACCAGAGCATCCGAACCTGATCCGCAAGAAAATAGGACGAGGGACACAGAACATAGCTCTGGGGCCTGCAATGAGCCTGGAGGAAGCTCTTAGAGCAATAACGATTGGGATCAAAATAATTGAAAGTGAGATCGCACAGGGACTCGATCTGGTGGCAATCGGCGAGATGGGGATCGGGAATACCACGGCGGCAAGTGCCATCGTTGCTGCGATAACCAGTCGATCAGTTGCCGATGTCACGGGGCATGGGACAGGTATCGATCAGGAGCAATGGCAACACAAGGTAGCGGTGATCGAGCGTGCGCTTGCGGTCAATAATCCCGATCCAGCTGAGCCTGTAGAGGTCCTGGCGAAGGTAGGCGGCTACGAGATTGCTGGACTGGTTGGTGTTATTCTCGGTGCAGCAGCCCAGCGACTCCCTGTCGTGATCGATGGGTTTATTTCAGGGGCAGCGGCTCTAATTGCAACCGAACTCTGTCCTCAAGTAGGAGACTACCTCATTGCCGCGCATACATCAGTTGAGATCGGGCATCACATTATACTTGAACATATGGACCTCGTTCCGCTTTTGAACCTTGATCTTCGCCTGGGTGAGGGAACAGGAGCAATGATGGCCCTGCATTTCGTCGACGACGCTGTAGCCATACGAGATGAGATGGCAACGTTTGCAGATGCAGGCGTTGTGGAGAAAGAGGAGGGGAGGCAGTAAGTTTTTCATCGACGTTTCTTGAGTCGATGTCGCCGCTCCCATAAATGGATATGCAATATTGCTCCTCAATCCTGTCGGGCTTTTTCACAAGAAGGTGGGTAATGATCTTCACCCGTTTTTGTGGAGACAAGGAAGAGAAACGAGATTTGATCAGGGGTGGAAAAGCTGAGTGGTATCCACCCTTACCTCCTCGTGTTCCAATCGAGACAAACACCGTATTTTTTCAGGACTGCACGAAAATAGGGCAAGCTCACGCAAGAAAATACCTCTCAAGAATTGATCGTTGAATCGTGAATACACTCACAACACCGTACCCATTCGGCATTGCCTCTCGTTCCTCATCTGTAGAAAGCGTTTCACCGAGGCACTCTCTTCCCGACCCAGAAGTTCCTGCAAGAGGCACAAATCGCCTCCTGCAAGCAGATACTGTACGACAAAGGTATCACGTAATAGCGAAGGATCAACCCCCTTCCTCATGATTCCAGCCCGCTTTCTCAGTCGACCAAAGAAGAGAGAGATCCCATTCGGGGTCAAGGGATGGCCCGTTGCCGAGAGAAAGAGGGCCTCCTCGCAAATAGTTCTCTGATTCACCACTCCTACGAGATCTGAGTCACGCCGATCCAGATACGCGAAGAGTGCCTGCCGCCCCTGTTGTCCCAATGGAAGCCGTCGCTGCCTCGCCCCTTCTTTTTCCTGAACCATCAGGATGCCACGCTCCCGGTCCACGTCCGAGAAGCGCAATCCACACACCTCCGGGACGCGCATGCCGGTATCTGCAAGGACCCAAAGGATGGCCTGATTGCGTACGGTTGCCAGCTCTCCCTGCACGTCGGGTTCCCCAGGAGGTCGGCAGGCCAAGAGCAAGCCTTCCCATTCCTCCGGCTCAAGAAGCTGCAGGAGAGGGGCTTCTGCCTTCAGAAGGGGAAGATGCACAAAAGGGGATTGTTCCAGAGCCGTGTGGCGTACCGACCACCGACAAAAGGCCCGAGCTGAGCGGAGGTAGGAGGCAATGGTTCCTCGTGTTCTGAGAGTGCCCTGAGAGGTTGGCTGCTCACTCAGGAACTCAAACCAGCCTTGGAGTTCCGTTTCGGTGATCTGGCTCAGAAGCGTGAGATAGCACTCGCTCAGCAAATAGTGCTGCAAAAGACCCAGAGCCATTTGGTGCCACTCCACCGTTTTCGGGCGTCGGTTGTGGTTTCTTTGATCCTGGAGGTAGTTTTGGATGGCTTGCTCAATGCTCAGGGAGCCGCGTTTCGTGCATCGATTGGTGCGGCTTCCTGAGTTGCTGCGTGCTGATGACGGCTTCTCTACAGACGCGATGACTGACGGATCTCCAAGACGCATTGCCGTTCCTTGCTGAGGTTCTTCTTTTGTTCTTGGTCGAACGATGATCGGGTGTTCTCCTGTGCTCTCCTGCGTTGGCGAAACAGGAGCGGCAAGTGCCTCTGAGCACGAGGAACAGATCCCCTTGCCTGCTTCTGGCTTCCCTTGAGTCGAATCGGTGACCGTGGATGCTTGCCCATGGATCACTTCCTCTGTCCAATGTTCCTGGACTGTTTCTAACAAGAAGGCTCGGATTTTGCGCATTCCCCGCTACAGCGTGCGGATTTGCAACGGTTGATACCGCCCAGGGGAGAGTCGCTGTAATTCCCGGAAAATGTCCCCACTACTACGCTCAGGATTGGCTTGTACCCAGGACGTGATCTGCTCCCATTCTCCCGCAAAGGGATACTTGTGTGTCCGACGCCAACCCAGGATGCGTTTTCGCTTCTCCTGCTCCTGATACAAGGCGGGAAGTCCTCTCGACGGGTCGGGGCTACTCTCCTTGACCAGAACTCCTCCTGCGGTACGACACTGATCGACGGCAAAGACACGCAGCGGCACGACCGCTGTAGAGGAAACAAAGGGGTTCGCCTCGACGGCACCGTGGAACAGCGTCTGTTGGAGCTGCTGCACCTGTTCAAGCAGACGAACCGGGTCAAGTGCCCGAGCAACGTCACCCAGTTCTTGCTGCGTTTGTGCTGGTAGAATCCCTGAGAGCAGGAGACGTTGCAATGGTGTTTTCGCGGGATCGTAGCAGAAGGTGATCTTTTTCCCGTTGCGTTGTTTCGACAAGAGTTTCATGGATGGTTGGAAGCAATTGACATACAGGCGCAATGCCCGATACAGTTCCTCCAATTGTTGGTAGGCTTGTTCCCCAACAAAACGATCATGACCAACCACCTGACGGACGATCGTTCGGTTTTTCTCTTCCACAAAACACTGATCGTTTTTGACCTGTGGACGTCCCCGTGTGAAGGTCAGGTGCTCGTGTTCACAATAACCCACCAACAGATCGTTGATGAACTCTCCCCCATTATCGGTGTCAATGGCAAGCAGGGGAAAAGGGAAAAGCTTCCGTGCGTGTTGAATGGCGGCGAGAACGGTCTCCGAACTCTGATAGAGGAGTGGAAGACATTCAGTCCAGCCCGTTGCCACATCGGTCATCGTTAAGGTGTAAACAAAGCCTCCGGCAAAGCCTGCTCCTCGGTTCATGCCACTATGCGCAAC
>JACDAE010000338.1 GCA_013695595.1 Ktedonobacteraceae bacterium
GGCAGGCATCGAAGGAGGATACATGAGCCAGACGACACAGGAATTCTGGGATCAAGTTCACCAGATCGAAAAAGGCTAAGCCAATAGTGTCTGGAAGCGTACCATTAGAAGCCGATCAAATTCTGCTGCTTCAACTCCATCAAAAGCCGTTCCACATCCTGCATGGGCTTACTGATGCAGCGGACAAGATCGGCAACCGTTCGGTTTCCATCAATCAATAAATAAATTGAACGTTGCGGACGAGTTAGTGGAAGCGCAAGGACATTTTGTTCGTTGCTTAAGCGGTGGGGAATAAGGGCTTCAAAGCCCCAGGCATTACCACTGCCGGAAGGGGGATTATATCCAGTCGTACGTTCATACCCACCCCCCTCTGACGCTTGAGATGGCTGAGGTCCCGTCGGTGGTCGCGGTCCGGTTGGCGGTCGAGGTCCCGTCGGTGGTCGCGGCCCCGTTGGTGGCTGTGGTTGAGTTGCACGCCTCAATGGGGAAGTTGGAGTGAACTCATTTGTCTGGCGTACAGGTCCCGTGGTGTGGCGTAGCTTCGCTAGAGGTTCCGTCGTCGACGGGGGGGGAGCCGCAGGAACGGGCACATCCGGCGTAAAAGAATAGTAGACATTGCGCCAGCTCGAAAGCGTTGCGAGTGCATCCTGCCCTGACAATCTCTCAAAAAAAGCCTGCGCGGGTTGCCCCTTCTCAAAGTAAATCTCTCCCTCCTCAAAACGACCCGCATTGTAGCGTTCCAGGCTTAACAACCCGTTACGGCGTCTTGAAGAGATCATTTGCATGATATCGCTCAGACTCTCGGCGACTTTATCCCGGCCTTTTGTCATCAGCACATATGGCGAAGACTCCCCCGTCCTTGAGAAAGCACTTAGCCTCTCCTTTCTTATCTCACAGCATCGTTCTTTTCCCTCAACGTTCTAACTTACCCTAAACTTTCCATAATTTCTACTTCCGGGCTCTATTCGTACAAACTGGCTAGTGGCGCGTATGCATAAGGTGAAACATCAGTGCCTGTTTGTAATCCAGCAGGCTCACAACGCCTGTTTTGATGATCTGATTGGAGAGATTGATAAGCGTCGAGACCACTTGCAAACGTGTCTCATCGAAGCGTGCCTGTTGCCGCAACATATCCAACAGTTGTGCCGGGGTCTGGCTGGAGACCTCCAGGCCTGCACGTATGGCTTCCACACGTAACCAGACGATCAACTGATGACGCATCTGCTCAAAAATTGCCATATCGTCTTCGCCCACCGTCAGCATGTTTGCTTCGCGTGGATTGGCCGCCACTGTGGAAGTACCGGGTTGTGCAGTCTGTGCCACACTGCGTGGCTGCACGGGCGCTGATGGTGTGGGCATTGCGGAAGCGACGGAAGCTTGCACCGGGTCAGCAGGCGGTAACGGGCCGCTTGCTCTGGTCCCTAATGGCGGCAATGTCCCACTCACTTCTCTTGCCGGTGGGGCGAGCGGTCCGCTCTTCACTGCCGCCGACGCCGTTAAGGGTCCACTCTTCATAATTGGCGACGCCGTTAAGGGTCCGCTTTTCACTGCTGACGCAGATCCGTTCACCTGCTCAGCGAATGGTGATGGGGCGGAAGCCATTGATGCAGCCGGCTTCAAGGGCGACGTTGTGGGTGAATCTAATTTCCGCGCTGGCGTGGAAGGCGTATTCGGGCTAATAGTAGCAGGTCGCGTTGAGGCTGGCGAGGGTATATTTGCTGATGGAATTGATGCAGATGTTGGGAGACCAGTTATGTTATCATGTTCATTGCCTGTATTTCCTGTACCTGTAGGACTTTGAGGACGCTGAGGCTGAGGTCGCCTGGTTGTCCCATTGGCTACAACACCTGCCCCATTGCTGGCAACCGGCCTGGCCTCACCACGCAACTCTTGGAGCTGCTGTTGAAGCAACATCGTTGCGGTAGCGATCTGCTCCCAATCAGGCTCCTGGCGACCGGTAGATTGGGACCAGGAAACATTGGCGCGTGGACTACCAAATGGATGTGCGCCACGCTGCCCGGTGAGATGACCGCGCAATCCCTGTACCACCGACGATGACGACGAATTGATGAGCATACGCACATCAGACATTCTCTTGCGTCCCTGCTCCCCAAAGAATGCACGGTTGCGCTGCACAAATTGAATAAAGAGACGCTCTATCTGGTGCTGAAAATCTGGCGACATCAGGTCGACACGGCCCCACGACGTAAAATCGACCGAACTCAGAAAAAGCCAGACCTCCTGGCGCTTGGCCCGGTCGACTGGTCGCATACGCAATTCATTCGTGCGATTATCAAAAAAGCGCGGGTAGCAAAAATGAGCGATCAGCGTCTCAGCTAATTCCGCTTTCAGGCGTGCAATCTCCGCTGGCGGAAGCTGGCCTAGATAAATGCCCATCACTACAATCCCTTTCATTTCAGTAGTGTATACATCATGCCGACTATACACACACACCTCTTCTCCATTTCGAGAAGGAGGCTATGGAATAATATTTATTGACTTCAGTTGCAGCGCATTCGTATTCTGCGTTGGCGTGGTCGGACTGGCAACATTTTCAACATGCAATAGCAGTCGCGCTTGTATATCCATCATTTTATCCGATGTCTGTGCCAGAGGTAAAAGGGCAAGGGACAAATGTGCTAGTCCATATGGGACTTTACTGTCATTGATAGTAAATGTTCTACTCGTCAAACGTATTACAGCGCCAGTTTTCCAGGTATTCGTCTGGCACCAGTAGAGCTGCGAGACATCATTGCTGACAAAATATTCCTTGCCAGCACTGTCCGTCATCAAAAAGAGCATCTGCATAGGTACTTTGATTGGTGTGTTTACACGCCACTCTGTTGTCACTGTTATACCACTTGTGCGGTTAATTGTGTCGGAAGTCTTTACATTGAAATTGAGCAGACTCAAAGAGCCACCATCAGAGCTGGCAAACGTTGCCTGCGCTGATTGGGTTCCATTCTGTGGTGCCACATAGATATCCGAACACAGGCTAGCTGGCAGATTGGGCAGGACCAGATAGTTGAGCGCGGGATCTGTCAACTGTGCCGCAGACACTACCGAATCTGGCGAGATCCCTGGTTGCGGCAGGCCACGCTTCAGCAACAGGTACCCATCCTGGGCAGCAAGCACGCCATAATCCCCACTGAGCAAGACCGTTTTCACATCATGAATATATTCCAGCGACGTATTGTAGGGATAGTAATCCCCTTCCAGATCAAGCAAGATATAATCAGCCTTGTCTGTGGACACTGTTGCAGGCTGTGTAGGGTTAAAGGGAGTGCCATACGGGAACATATAGATGTTTGCACGATGGCTGAGATGTGGCACTAGCTTTGTCTGAGCCGATACTGACGCGTCGAGCGGGATCATGGCAATAAAGCGTTGTGCCAGACTAGTATGGGCAGAGATCGTCGGCCATTGAAAGTTCTCCGCAAAAAGCATCTTGCCAAAGAAGGTCTCGTCACGCCGCACAGTTGTAAAAAGCACCAGGCAGAGCATACCACAAAGGAGTGCTATATGAAAAACACGAGATGGAGGCCAGGAGGTCGCAGATTGCGGGGCAGTAGTACCTTCTGATGACACAGTGTCGGGCCGACTTTCCAGACAGATCAGCACCCATTGTACGATCCAC
>JACDAE010000340.1 GCA_013695595.1 Ktedonobacteraceae bacterium
CTTGCGAGCCATATCCGGAAGGAAAGCGAGAATGAAATAGCCCTGACATCCGCACAAGAAAGTTGACTCCTGACATATGGTGAGATAAGATACAGGGAACAGATTCTATTTCTAGGGGAGCGGAGGGGCAAAAGATGGCCTCAACAGGACAGACTGAGCGATCAATTACATTTCCCAGTAAAGGACAACCAGCTTTCATGCTAGAAGGCATTGTGCATGAACCAGCACGAGCAGAACGTGCACCTATCGTTGTCCTCTGCCATCCGCAACCAGCCAGTAGCGATATGAATGATGCGTTAACAGCTGAGTTAGCGAGAAGTTTAGCGAACTCGGGTATGATCGCGCTACGCTTCAACTTTCGTGGTGTAGGGAAGAGTCAGGGGCAGCAGACAGATGGAAGATTAGAGCCGCTTGATCTATCGGGAGCGGTTGATACTATTCTGGCGCATCCACAGGCGAACGCGAGTAAGCTTTGCGTGATCGGGCATGGTTTTGGAGCCTATGCAGCGCTTCTCTATGCACCCTTTGACCAGCGTATACGCACCCTTGTCGCTATCAGCCTGCCGCTTTTCCGCACCGCAAGCGGCTTCCCGCGTCCCTTTGAACGACCAAAACTGTTTGTAACCGGGGAATTTGACGAAATTTGTCCTTTATATAAATTGGAGCCGTTCGTCGAACAGCAAAAAGGCCCCAAGGGCATTAAAGTGATTATTGGAGCACGCCATCTCATGCGCGGCTATGAAGAGGCGGCAGTTAGTGCAATTATGAAATATGTGAATGCATGGGCAAACATGCCCGGAGTATAGTTGATGAAGCCTGATAACCCAATTATTGTACAAAGTGATCGAACCATCCTCCTGGAAGTTGATCATCCCCAGCATGCAGAAGCACGGGACGCCCTTGCACAATTTGCCGAACTAGAGAAATCGCCAGAGCATATCCACACCTATCGTCTCTCGCCACTCTCACTCTGGAATGCTGCGGCTGGCGGGATGAACGCGCAACAAATTATCGACATGTTGGCTGAATATAGCAAATATGCCATTCCATCCAATATTGTCATCGACGTTCGTGAGTACATCAATCGCTACGGGCGCATTAAACTCGTGCGCGATGGCGATGAATTACTCCTCAAATCCGATGATGTTGCCTTGATCGCTGAAGTTCTCCATCATAAACGGACACAGCCTTTCCTGCTCGGTCAGATCGACCGTCACACCCTACGCGTCGACTCAGCACGACGTGGACATATCAAACAAGCTCTCATTCATATTGGTTTTCCCGCCGAAGACCTGGCTGGCTACACCGACGGCTCAGCTCTACCAATTAAATTGCGTCAGGAAACGCTCCTGGGCAAGCATTTTGAGCCTCGCGCCTACCAGTCAGCCGCATCAGCCGCGTTCTACGCAGGCGGTGCCCTCAGCGGTGGGAGCGGCGTCGTCGTGCTTCCCTGCGGCGCTGGCAAAACAATCGTTGGCCTCGCCACAATCACAGACGTACAACGCGCCACCCTGATTCTCACACCGAACACCGTTGCCGTACGCCAATGGATTCAGGAAATCATCGACAAAACCGACATTCCACCAGAGATGGTTGGAGAATACACAGGCGAGCGCAAAGATATCGCTCCAATTACTGTGAGCACCTATCAGATCCTCACCTACCGACGCAGCAATAAAAACAACAAAGATGAGAACGAACAAGAATTCTTCCCACACTTCTCGCTCTTTACCAGCTACGACTGGGGGCTGATCATCTATGATGAAGTACACCTGCTACCCGCGCCAGTATTTCGCGTTACAGCAGAGATCCAGGCCCGACGTCGTCTAGGCTTAACCGCTACACTCGTACGCGAAGATGGACGTGAAGCTGATGTCTTCAGCCTCATCGGACCGAAGAAATACGACGTGCCATGGCGTGAACTGGAACAGCAGGGATGGATCGCAACCGCCGAGTGCCACGAAATCCGTGTGGGCCTGAACGAAGAAGAGCAGATGACCTACGCAATGGCCGAGGTACGTGAGAAATACCGGATCGCCGCTGAAACACCAGCCAAATTGCGCGTTACACGCCATCTTGTAGAACGACACAAGAATGATCAGATCTTGATCATCGGACAATATATCGAGCAATTAAAAGCGCTTGCCGAGGAATTAGACGCCCCGCTCCTGACCGGTCGCACACCCAACGGGCAGCGGGAAAAGCTCTACGAACAGTTTCGACGTGGCGAGATTAAACGCCTCGTCGTCAGCAAAGTTGCCAATTTTGCCATCGATCTGCCAGATGCCAACGTCGCAATCCAGGTCTCAGGAACGTTCGGGTCCAGGCAGGAAGAGGCACAGCGCCTGGGCAGAATTCTACGCCCCAAAAGTGATGGTGGCTTAGCATACTTCTACTCGGTCGTCACGCGTGATACCCGCGATCAGGAATTTTCCGCCAACCGCCAGCTTTTCCTCACCGAGCAGGGCTATCGCTATATCATCGAGGACGCCGAAGAACTGCTCGCGATTTAAAAATCTGCTTGACATTGGTAGAATGGGGTGATACCTTGGCACTAGACTACCAATTTATAAGGATGCAGAGGATAGCATGTCTGACAATAACTATATCGAAGTTACAGGTGACGATTTTGCTGAAAAGGTACTAAGCCCGAACCAGACAGCCGTGGTGATGTTTTCGGCGACGCAGAGTAGCGCATGCCAGATACAAGAACCTGAAGTTGTAGCCATCAGCAAAGAATATCAAGGGCGCGTGAGCTTTGCACGCCTCAATGTCGAGGGACAACAAACGCTCATTGAACAGTGGCATATTGATGGAGTTCCAACGCTTATTTTTTTCAAGGATGGGCAGGAGATTCACCGCATCAAAGGGATCGTAATGCGCGACAAATTGCGTCGCCAACTTGAAGGAGTTCTCCTGGCGAACTAACAACAGTTCCTTTTTTTGTACTGGTATAGTAAAAATACCAGTACAATTTATTTTGGAGGATGGGGACATGACCGTGCACTATGTATATCCAATAAAATTAGCAGCCTCTCTACACGAAACAATCTGGGGCGGCAGACGCTTAGAACGCGATGGCTGGAAGCACCTTCCCGATGGCAATGTTCTCGTAGGTGAAGCATGGGAAACGGAAACCAACAATCTTATAGAGAATGGCATCTATGCAGGCAAAACTCTGGGAGCTATTGTACAGGAAATGGGTACGTCGTTGCTCGGTGAGCGTGCCGTACAACTCTACGGGCAGCGCTTCCCCCTGCTCGCGAAATTTATCGACGCCAATGCACAACTCTCGGTGCAGGTCCACCCCGATGATACCTACGCGACTGAACATGAAGGCGGCAAATTAGGCAAAACAGAATTCTGGTATATTCTAGCTACCGAACCAGGCGCAACAATAGTATATGGCTTTAAAGAACAGGTATCACATACGCAAGTCGAGCAGGCCATTCAAAATGTGACGCTGGATGCTCTGCTCCATCAAGAAGAGGTCCAGCCCGGCGATGTTATTTTTGTCCCGGCAGGCACCGTCCACGCCATCGGCAGTGGGATTCTGCTCTACGAACTGCAAGAGTACTCCGATGTCACTTACCGCATGTACGATTATGGACGCTTGACGGCATCAGGTCAACCGCGCGAGTTGCATATTGAGCGCTCCCTGGCCGTCTCTTCTTATGACGTAGCACCCCACATCAAAAAAATTCCGGTCTCCCTGGCTGGCGGACCCGGCTATGAAGAACGCTGCCTGGTTGCATGCCGTTATTTTGTCACACGCGAGATGCGTCTTAATGGAAAAGGTTCAGTAAACGGCAACACAGGAGAGAGCTGCATCATTCTTTCAGCACTCTTCCCATATGCTGAAATGGAACAAGTGAACCATGCAGAACCCGCTACCTTCTCATCTGACCTTGTACCTTCAGACGCCTCAGAGAGATCAGGTACAATAGCGGCAAAAGACCAGATAGCTCTCTACTATGGTGAAAATCTCAAACAGAGCGAGATTCTCTTGCCTGGACAGACGATGATCCTTCCTGCCGACCTTGGGGCGTATCGTATTGAAGGCCACGGAACGCTGTTGTCTTCATATGTACCAGCACCATCAGACGAAGCATGGCGGGCGTGGCGAGCGCAGAACGAGGAATAAAAAGACTACTCGCTCTGTCTGCGCTTGCGGCGTTCCTCATCCAGATCAGTAATCGTACCCTCAACCACATTTTGTTCAGATGGACTATCGTTTAATGGATAAAATGGACTGCGCGCGGAGAAGCCCTTCTGAATGGAGTTTACATCTGAAAGAACACGTGAAACACGTGTGCCGATAGTGAGGAATACTGTAACCCCATATAAACCGCCCCATATAATAAGTCCGACAAGCAATGTCACAATGCCCGCAACAAGCGCAGACAGCACTCCACCAGCACTACCCAGATTGAGGATCACCTCAATAATGACCATCACAATAATGGGTAACCAGAAGATGTTTACCAATAACCTGAGGAACCAGAACATAAACCAGAATACGGCTTTGACTGGATCAGAAGGCATCTGCCACGGTGGTATCAGATTGCGTTTGCGTCTCTTTTTAATCACGATAGACCTTCTTTGAGACCTGTTACTTTGTTATTTATTGTAACAGTCTACTTCTATTTACGCTAGAGGGTATGCTGGAGTTTTACATAAAATCGTAGGGCGTCACCTTAAAGGACGCTTCCAATGGCGCATAGCAGGTACTCTCGTCAGCCAGAATACCTATTTTTGGGCTTTCTAGCGGCTCATCCGTTCCTACTTCTATACAGAAACTGGTATAATCTTACAAGGTGCAAATACAGAAGATGTATTGAGTGTACAACATAGATAATCCAGTAGGGATGGGGTGGTAATTGCGGTCACACTTGTATATGTTAGGTAACTCTATTACGTTCCTATTAAGAGGATTAAAGATGGTATTGCGCTTGCTCATACACAAGGAGGGTCTATGAATTTTGGATCGATAATGATCAAAACACTTATTGTTCTCATCGTGCTCTTTCTTTTATCACTAACGGGCGCGATTACATTCCCGCTAACGACAGCACTCTCAAATGGAACCAGTAGTGGAATTACAAGTATTCTGCTCTTTGTAGTGGCTGTTCTTTTACTCTCCGTTATTGGCTATCTTCTCGCGAAAGGCGTGAAAAGCGTCAAGAAGAGCGGTGAAGGGATCTTGTTGGGATTTGTCGGTGCCCTTGCCATGGGGGGGATCCTTGCCATTTTCACACAATTGAATATCCCCTACACAGTTACGGTCAACCTTAACTGGACTGGCACCAGTTGGTATAGCCCCTTCCTGACGATCCTGTTTATCGGGCTTCCACTGATGTTCGTCTTCCTGATTGGAGATTAGCAGAGACATATTGATGCAGACTCATCCAACGCCATGGACATCCAGGCTATTTCATTCTCGCTTTCCTTCCGGATATGGCTCGCAAGCGAGCCGAAAAGGGTTGATAGTGTGCGTGTTTTACAATGAACGAGAGGAAATGTCCTGGCATTCTGTATTTTACGGTCCAGGTGCAGGCATTGAACTGAAAAGTGTTGATGCCCATCTCACAATTCAGGAGGTCTATAAAGGCATTGATTTTGATGAGCCTCTTGTTGGGGAATAAACCGGTGAAAACGGTGAACAGCTACGAATACACTAAAAAAGGTAGGGAAGCCATTTATTATTCTTTGATAGATAACAGAGCCGATGAAGTATGATAATATCCCACGGAATAATAAATGGCTTCCCTACCTTTTTTACAACATCATGCCCACCGCAGAATAATAAATGGCTTCCTTACCTTATTATGGCTTCGCGCTTATATTAACTCAAAACGCTTCTCACAGCCTCGATCGTTGGCTCAATCACAATTCCACTGGCTTCCTGAGGGATACCAGTCTTGCTATCCTTGAGCAGCGTCCCGGTTAGCACGCCAACCACGAAGTCATCATGTTTAATAATCCCATTGGCAACCAGCTTGCGTACACCAGCCAGGGTTGCGGCAGAGGCGGGTTCGCAGCCGATGCCAGAGCGATCAATCACGGCTTTGGCGGCCAGAATTTCAGCGTCGCTGACCTCTTCTACGATACCATTCGACTCCTCGATAACGCGGCGGGCACGGGTATAGCTGACCGGGTTACCGATCTTGATAGCGGTCGCAACCGTATCGGCGTGGACAGACTCACGATGTGCAAAGCCCTGCTTGAAGCTGCGATAGAAGGGATTTGCGCCAGCGGCCTGAATCGAGGCGATACGCGGCATGTGGCTGATCAGCGAGAGCTCGTATGCCTGACGAAACGCTTTGCCGATGGCAGAAGTATTGCCCAGGTTGCCAGCCGGCAGCACAAGCCAGTCCGGTGCCTGCCAATCGAGCTGCTGCAAGATCTCGAAGCCAATCGCCTTCTGGCCCTCCACCCGGAAAGGGTTGAGCGAATTGAGCAGATAGATGCCCAGTTCATTGCAGACCTGTTCGACAAGGTGCATGGCATCGTCGAAATCGCCGGCGATCTGGATGGTCTGGGCACCATAGGCCAGGGACTGCGCTAACTTCCCACCAGCAACATGCCCGGCAGGCAAGAAAACGATCCCACGCATATCGGCCTGAGCGGCATAGGATGCCAGGGAGGCCGAAGTATTACCCGTCGAGGCACAGGCCACCGCATTCGCGCCCAGCATACGTGCCATCGTAACACCTACCGTCATACCGCGATCCTTGAAGCTGCCAGTGGGGTTTTCACCCTCATGCTTCAGAAAGAAGCGTTCAAGTCCGGCATAGGCTCCTATCTGACGATGACCCGCACGAGCAGGACCACAGTTTTCTCGGCCAACGGGATAGAGGGACGTATTGCCTTCGGGACGACTCACCACAGCCGCTTCAGGGGCCGGGAGAATCAGTTCACGATAACGCCAGACACCGCTGGTATTAAGCAGTTCTTTATCTGTACCGATAGACCAGATAGGAGCACCGGTCGCACGTTCATCAAAAAGATGCCTCCATCCAGCACCCGGAGGCAGATCATCAGTCGCAAATGAACCGGGGAGATTGAACGGCATCTCAACGTCAAGCACACCACCGCAGATGCAGCGATAACGTGGGAGAGGAGAAGATCCAGGCTCCACGGCGGGGTAGAGCGCCGCGCACTCTACACAACGCAATGAAACTGCGGACAACGCACTAAGAACATCAGAAGAGATAGGGATAGCGGGAGGATTATTTTCCCCGTCCGCCCCCTTGCCTGGCTGGAGACCAGTAGTATTGATCGCCATAACGAGCGCTAACTTCCTTTCGTACACGACCACGCGACGTTTTGAGCACGCGTGCTCCATTCTGATCTGCTCGCAAAATCCTCCCGGTGCCTTCAATGTTGGCAGCACGAGCAGTTTCCTGCATTGCTTGCAGCACTTCATTCAAATGTGAGTCGGCTAAAGCAATGAGGGAAGAACCTCCACCAGAAAGGCTAGCACCATACGCTCCTGCTGCAATGGCAGCCTGGATAATCTCAGGCATAGCCGGAAAAAGCACCTGCCGATAGGGTTGGTGCAAACGATCCTGCATGGCCTCCCCTATGACTTCATAACGACCCATCTGTAAAGCAGTCAACAGCAAGGCAACACGCCCGGTATTAAACGTCACATCAGCTTTTAGATAGCTGGCGGGCAACAGCTTGCGTCCAGCCACCGTATCCATGGGAAATGAAGGGGTAAAGACGACAGCCTTGAGAGCATCGGGGAAAGGTGTTTTGATAGCGTGAATTTTTCCATCAAGGTTCGTTGTAGCCACTAACCCCCCAAGGAGTGCAGGCGCAACATTATCGGGATGGTTTCCTGCTTCAGCCTCTACCGCAAGTTCCAACAGATCTTCTGTCGGCAAAGAGAGATTTTGCGGACGTATCAACTCATTGGCGGCAACCAATCCTCCCACGACAGCAGTCGCACTACTGCCCAGACCACAGCCCGGAGGGACATTGATCGTCATAAAAATGCGTACAGAAGGTAGTGGAATCTCTAGACGCTCGAAGAGCAGAGCAAAAGAGCGGAAAAACAAATTGTCTGGCCCAGTTGATAACCCATCGCCTAACGCTCCCTTGATGGTGATAAGGGGGTGCAAAGGATCATCACCGTGCTCCACAACCTCAAAGCGATTATAGAGCTGCAACGCCAATCCCAGGCTATCAAAACCAGGTCCCAGGTTAGCTGATGTTGCGGGCGTTAAGACCGTTACGGACGCAGGTAATACCAGTGCCATCGCCGGCTGCCTGCCTTTCTGATGAAGAGTGCATTCTTCTTCCTTTCCAATTGCTTCATTACAAGTATTTTAGTACAGTTCGTGCCAATTTCTGAGGACTCGTGCCATATCGTAGAATAAGCCCTACCCTATCCTATTAACGATACTGTATCCCAGCCATTTAAGCAAGGGCGTCTTTGCACACACATGATAGACGGAAGTATGCAGGATATACGCATGTGTACCCCAAATACGGTAGGGACTCGATTGTATCGCGTCCGTGATTTATCAACCTTGTGACCACCATTCCATAAATGGCGGACGCGATACAATCGAGTCCCTACCATGTTTACATACATCTTATTCATTTGATGCATTTATTTGGGGATGCACGCTAGGTTTTAAATGGCGGCGGGCGTATCCATGCCACTTTCCACGATATAGATCAGGTCGGAATCGCTCACGTTCTTTTTCTGATCGGCCATCACGACAAAGCGCCGGTAGGCACTTTTGAGCTGCTCGGCATCCAGTTTATGACCAAGCTCGCGCAGCCGTGCATCCAGGCCATGCCGACCAGAATGCTTGCCCAGGATCAGGCGTGTATCACCCCAACCAACCGATTGCGGCGTCATGATTTCGTAGGTGAGACGGTTCTTCAACATGCCATCCTGGTGAATACCGGCCTCATGGGCGAAGGCGTTGGCTCCTACGACAGCTTTATTTGGCTGGACGGGAATGCTGGTCACACGACTCACAAGCTGACTGGTGGCCAATAATTCCTGCGTATGAATGCGTGTATCAACGTTGCCAAACGACTCCGGGCGTGTGTGCAGGGCCATCACCACTTCCTCTATCGCGGTATTGCCTGCACGCTCGCCCAGTCCATTGATCGTCACTTCAACCTGGCGGGCACCAGCCTTGATCGCGGCCAGCGTATTGGCCGTCGCCATCCCCAGGTCATCGTGACAATGAGCGCTCAGGGTGACATTCTCAATACCGGGCACACGCTCACGCAGATAATAGAAGAGAGCTTCATACTCATGCGGCAGCGTATACCCAACGGTATCAGGAATATTAATCGTCGTGGCCCCCGCCTTGATGGCGGCTTCAACGATACGACAGAGATAATCACGGTCGCTGCGGGTGGCATCCTCGGCAGAGAATTCAACGATGGGGCAGAATTGACGAGCGTATGTCACCATCGCTTTGACCTGTTGAAGAGCCTCTTCATTGCTCATCTTGAGCTTATGGCGCAGGTGAATGTCAGAGGTCGCAAGAAACACATGGATGACCGGCTGTTCCGCCTCGCGCAAAGCCTCCCACGCCGCCTCGATATCAGTGGGATTGGCACGCGCAAGCCCGGCGACAGCTACGCCACGGAGCCGCTGCGCAATTTCTTTCACAGACGCAAGATCACCGGGCGAGGCAGCAGGGAAACCAGCTTCGATGATATCGACATTGAGACGCACTAACTGATCTGCCACCTGTATTTTCTCTGCAAGGGTCATGGTCGCGCCGGGTGACTGCTCGCCATCACGTAACGTCGTATCAAAAAATTTTACTACCTCAGGGTCTCCCATGGTTTTGTCTCCTCTTTTACTTCTTCGTTTCTGCTGTTGCCTCCGCTGATGCACCTTCATTCGTGTCTGGCTTCTTCGGATTAAGCCAGGGCATCATGCTCTATTCTTCGCCAGCACCACGTGCCATCGCCACGCGGCCTGAGCGGGCGATTTCACGAATACCATACCCCTGTAGTGATGCCAGCAACTGCTCGATCTTCTCATTGCTGCCAGTCACTTCCAGAGTGACGGTCTCAGGAGCCATATCAACGACATGCGCACCAAAAAGATGGGCCTGCTCAACGATCTCTTGCACATTATCATAAGTACTGTTGAGCTTAATTAAGGCGAGTTCACGCGCAACCGTCTGACTGCCAACAAGCTTCGTGACCTGTTGCACATCGATGATCTTACGCATCTGCTCGACAAGATGCTCCAGGGCCACTTCAGAATCGTTTACCATCACCGTAATACGCACAATTTCAGCTTGCTCGGTATGGCCAAGGACAAATGTCTGCATATTGGCGCGGCGGCGGCGCAACAGGCCAATCACACGATCAACCGCACCGGGGCGATCCTCAACCTTGATAATCAGTGTATGAGCCTGTTCGGCTCCCTGGGGCAGATTTGACTGCCCCGAACGCTCAGCGGGTGTAATAGTATGCGTCATCATCTTATGAATTCTCCTTCGCCGTCTCTTCAATCATATTGGTGATCGGCGAACCAGGAGGGACCATGGGATACACATTGGCTCCAGGTGCAATCACAAAATCGATAATCACTGTACCCTCGGTCTCCATTGCTTCCTTGACGGCAGCCGCAACATCCTCGCGGCGTGTCACGCGAATACCTTTTAAGCCATATGCATCAGCGAGCTTGACATAGTCGGGACCGGTCATAGGCGTCTCGGAATAGTTGCGGGAGTGGAAAAACTCTTGCCACTGGCGCACCATGCCGAGGTAGCCATTGTTCATAATCGCAATCTTGAGCGGAATATGTTCCTGCTGCAAGGTTGCCAGTTCCTGAATATTCATCTGGATACCACCATCGCCGGCCACGGCCCAGACGGAGGCATCCGGCACGCCAGTCTTGACGCCCATCGCGGCGGGAAGCGCAAAGCCCATCGTACCCAGGCCACCAGAGGTGATATGGCTATTCGGGCGCGTCCAGGTATAATGACGAGCCGTCCACATCTGATTCTGGCCGACATCGGAAACGATAATAGCATCGCCATTGGTCGCCTCGCGGATCGCGGCAAGGATACCAATCGGATCGGGCAGAGATGTCTCTTGCGGGATCTGCCGCTGACGCTCATCATCCTGTGCCTGCCATGAGTGGACCTCATTGAGCCAGGCGCTTTTGGTCGATTGTACGGAGGTCTCAGCCAGTGCGGCCAGAGCAAGCTTTGCATCGGAGACGATGGGAAGCGCCGCCACCTTTACTTTATGCATCTCGGAAGGATCGATATCGATATGAATAAAGCGTGCGTTGGGGGCAAAGCCATCGACCTTGCCGGTCACGCGATCATCGAAGCGCAGGCCAACGCCAATAATCAGGTCGGACAGGCCAATTGCCTTATTCACATGAGCAGGTCCGTGCATACCCGGCATGCCAAGATAAAGGGGATGCGTCTCCGAAAAGCAGCTCAGTCCAAGCAAGGTCGTAATTACAGGAATGTTGGTCTTCTCAGCAAACGCCTGCAATTCGGCGTACGCATTGGCAAGGATGATGCCGTGACCAGCCATGATGAGTGGGCGCTCGGCCTGAGCAATCATCTGAGCTGCCTGCGCCAGAGCTTCCGGTGTAGGACGGGGCACATCAGCGGATGCCGCGTTCAGATATTCCTCGGATGTCATATGCGCCGAAGGATTATACTTTGTTTTGAGCTGCTGGACATCCTTTGGCACATCGATTAAGACGGGACCGGGGCGACCACTGCGAGCGATGCGGAACGCCTCGTGCACAACGGCGGCCAGTTCATCGGTATTGCGCACCAGAAAATTATGCTTGGTGATTGGCTGTGTCACACCGAGCACATCAGTCTCCTGAAAGGCATCACGACCAATAGCGGGGCGAGCAACCTGACCAGTGATAGCAACGAGAGGGATTGAGTCCATAAAAGCCGTTGCCAGGCCAGTGACAAGATTTGTCGCACCGGGTCCGCTGGTCGCCACACAGACGCCAACCTTCCCTGTTGCCCGTGAATACCCATCGGCGGCATGAGCTGCGCCCTGTTCATGGCGGGTCAGCACATGATGCAAGGTAGGATAGGATGTGAGTGCATCATAAAAGGGCATAATCGCGCCACCGGGATACCCATAGAGCACCTCTACACCTTCGCGTACGAGCGCCTCGCATAGAATATGACTCCCTGCGAGTTCGCGTATATCCTCATCATGATCTGCCTGGATTGCTGGTTGAATACTCTTTGCTGAGATTGCCATAATTCCTCCTGGATACATAAACGAATAAAAAGGGGACCTCCCAGACGTGGGAGGTCCCTATGCGGTTACCTTCTTTGGATTGTGGGTTGCGTCGTTGCTCCCCTTAATCTCCCTGTGTCCTGTATGTGCGCGGTGCGCTCCGCCTTACTACTGAATGCCCTACCAGACTCTCAAGGCTTAGGAGTCCAGTAAGGCCGATAAGGAGGAGGCTAATAAGTGCCACAAGGCTGAGGAGAAGGGAGCGTACGAGATGCACCATAAATAAAAAAACCGACGCTAGTACGTCGGTCTCGCTAGTAATGGTGCTGTTAGCCGAAGTAGCGGCAGCAGCCTGACCCATACACATTGCATGCATAGGTCGAGAAGCAGGCATACGCTCGGCATGGTCTTCCCATGTCGAATAGGTGTTGTGAGGTGCGTATGACAGTGCCAACATTATAACTACTCCAAACAAAGTGTTTTCCAGGTGTGATTTCGTGATACTTGTTACCCTAAGCGCTACAACGGCGACCCTGCCGGAGCACTCAGAAGTGATGTATCTAATGAAACAGAGGATACACCACCTCATTGTCTGTTGTCAACCCTGATCGAGAATTCTCGCGTAATTTGGCGAAAGCATACAGATTTTAGGCTTTGCTATGGATGATTGGTACATATCACGCATATCTATCAAGGCTATAGACATTCTTCTTTGACCGCCTCCATACCACCAGCCCCACAAAACTCATGATCAGAAACGTGAGATACACAACACTGGTCAGGTATAGATGCCCAAATGCATACATCGGAATATAAATACTGAGCGTAATGCCAGCCAGGATACATACCTCTTTTATGGTAACATTTGATATCTGCAAGACGGTTTTATTTTTTCTTCTGCGCGACCAGAGAGACCAGCCCTGCAAGCTCAGAATGATGTAGATCACCTGCAAGCTCATAGCAGCAAATAGTCCAGCATGCAGAAATAAGACGAAAAAGAACAGGTTATTGGCGATCCCCACCGGAAAGGTCCAGATATTTTCCATAACAGTCAGCCAGACCGTCATTGCTCCCGTGATGAAGCCGAAATCTTCGGTGATGGAAAAGGGAATAATGTGCAGCCAGGAACCTATCAGCAAAGCGCATGAGCCAACGGCAAATAAGATGATACCTGCCATTTTTATCTTGTTTTGGTGCAAAAACATGTGCATAATCCTTTGCGCAAATGTCTCTTTCAATAAAAATCATGGAAATATTTTTTATTTCCATGAAAGCAGCAATATATCCGAAATTGCCGTAGTTAATTATGCTAACAATATATCACGTATAACATAAAAGGGGCATCTCTTTGCAATTAAAAAGGCAAGCAAAATATGCACGAGGTTGTATAATGCCATTGGTTTACTTGTCTTCGCTTATTTCGATCTTGGAAAGGATCAAGGCTTCATGCACCACGAGACTGAATACGTTCTCCAGGCCATCTTGCGAGGCGATGAGTTGTCTGAAAGCACTGCTATGACATTGGCAGAGTACAATGATCTTCCATCGCTCTTATCCACGGCATCCCAACTGCGAGATGCGGTTCACTCCAATCGTATTTCTTACTCACGCAAAGTCTTTATTCCACTCACTCAACTCTGTCGCGACGTTTGCCATTACTGCACCTTTGCACACCCACCCGTGCGCGGTCAGGCGGCATACCTCAAACGTGATGAGGTGCTGGCAATTGCACAAGCAGGCGCTGAAGCAGGCTGTAAAGAGGCTTTGTTCACGTTGGGAGATAAACCTGAGCGGCGTTATAAAATAGCCCGGCAAGAGCTGGCTGCATTGGGACACGAGACGACGCTCTCCTATCTGGCAGAGACGGCTCAACTGGTTTTACAGGAAACAGGCCTGCTGCCACACATCAATCCAGGCGTGATGTCACGGGCAGAAATTGCACACCTGCGTACGGTCTCTGTCTCGCAAGGGATTATGCTAGAGACACTCTCTGAGCGCCTGAGCGAGCGTGGCGGACCACACTACGGTTCGCCCGATAAGCGGCCCGCAACGCGCCTGGAAACCATACGCCTGGCTGGTGAGCTACAGGTACCGTTCACATCTGGCATCCTCATCGGCATTGGCGAGACGCGCCTGGAACGGCTTCAATCGTTGCTGGCATTGCGCGGACTCCATCGTCAGTATGGACATATTCAAGAGATCATCGTGCAGAATTTTCGCGCCAAGCCAGGCACGAAGATGGCACAGGCTCCCGAACCCGACCTGGACGATCTCTTGTGGACCATCGCGGTTGCCCGTGTCATCTTTGGCGGTGAGATGAACATCCAGGCCCCACCTAATCTCAGCCCCGGCAGCTATCACCAACTGATTGCAGCGGGACTCAACGATTGGGGCGGCGTCTCTCCAGTCACACCCGACCATGTCAATCCCGAAGCTCGCTGGCCTCATCTCGATGAACTGGCCCAACAGACGGCCAGTGAAGGCAAAGTTCTGGTCGAGCGGTTGGCGATCTATCCCACCTATATTCACGCAGCACCGAAGTGGTTGGAAGCTCCTCTGATCACGCCCGTCCTGCATCTCAGTGATAGCGATGGCTACGCTCGTGACAATGCCTGGTCTCCCGGTGCCAATGTGCCCATCCCTGAGCGCGAACAACAGCTCATTCTCGCCCGGAATAGAGAGCTACACATAACACCAGAGATCCAGGCCATCTTAGCCAAAACGGTTGCAGGTATAGAAACGAGCGAACAAGAGATCACACGCCTCTTCCAGGCGCGCGGTGACGACTTTGCAGCTATCTGCCAGGCAGCAGATGAACTGCGTAAGAAGATCAATGGAGATACCGTATCGTATGTCGTCAACCGCAACATTAACTACACAAACATCTGCTACTTCCGCTGCCAGTTCTGCGCCTTTTCGAAGGGAAAGCTGAGCGAGAATCTGCGCGGCACACCCTACAATCTTGCGCAGGAGGAAGTCGTCAGGCGAGCACAGGAAGCCTGGGAGCGCGGGGGCAGCGAAGTATGTATGCAGGGAGGTATTCACCCGGAATACACCGGTGAGACCTATCTGAGCATGTGTAGAGCCATCAAAGAGACGCTGCCGGAGATGCACATCCATGCATTCTCGCCCCTGGAAGTCTGGCAAGGGGCACAAACGTCCGGACTGAGTGTCCATGATTTTCTGGTGCAGTTACGCGATGCGGGTCTGAACACGCTGCCGGGAACGGCTGCCGAGATTCTGGACGATGAGGTACGTGCAACGCTCTGTCCCGATAAAATCAAGACAGACGAGTGGCTCTCCATCATAGAAGAGGCGCATAAAATTGGTCTGCGCACAACCTCAACCATTATGTACGGGCATATGGAGCAGCCGCACCATTGGGCACGCCACCTGCTGCGCATAAAATCGTTACAGATGTGTACGGGGGGTATCACCGAATTTGTGCCGCTACCTTTTGTACATATGGAAGCACCCATGTACTGGAAAGGTCACTCACGCAAGGGTCCAACCTTCCGTGAAGCAATCCTGATGCATGCCGTCGCTCGGCTGGTGTTCTATCCATACATCACCAACATCCAGGTCTCCTGGGTCAAAATGGGCAAGGATGGCGTGAAGGCGTGCCTGCAAGCTGGCGTCAACGATATGGGTGGCACGCTGATGAATGAAAGCATCACACGGGCCGCTGGAGGCGAGTTCGGGCAAGAGTTGCCGCCGGGACAAATGGAAGCGATTATTCGCTCAATAGATCGCATTCCATTGCAGCGGACGACGCTCTACAAATCTACGCCGGAAAAGCTCAAAGCAGCCTCCTTTAAAGCGGACGAATTGCAGCCTATTTTGCTCACGCCTAACAAGCACTACGCTCGATCAGGCAAGGTACAGGCCTGATTTTTATAGGAGAGGTATCGCAATGGAAGAAAAAGAAGCGATGCGCCTGGCGATCACCTATGCACATTCGGTCGAGGGGCGTACAGCCCCTCGACCAGCGGTAGGAGCGGTGGTCGTACAGAACGGAAGCGTCGTGGGACAGGGAGCTACAGCGCCTCCATTCGGCCCACACGCGGAGATCTATGCCCTTAGTCAAGCTGGCGCACGCGCAAAAGGGGCCGATCTCTACGTTACATTAGAACCATGTAGTATAACCATTCATACCCCCCCCTGCACACGAGCAATCATTGAGGCGGGAATACGACGCGTCTTCATTGGATCGCACGACCCCAACCCACGCATCAATGGGCAGGGCATCAACCTGTTGCGCGCTGCTGGCATTGAAGTTGTCAGCGGGATTGAGCAAGCTGAGACGGACGAGATTGTACGTCCATTCGCAACCTTCATCACAGAGGAAAGAGCCTACACCACCGCTAAATGGGCAATGACGCTTGATGGCAAGCTGGCTTCGCGCAGTGGTGATGCCTACTGGATCAGTGGACCCGAAGCTCGCGTATGGGTACACAATCTACGCGACCGCTGCGACGCTATCCTTATTGGAGCTGGCACACTACAGGCCGACGATCCCTTGTTGACGGTACGCCTTACACCCGAACAACGTATGTATAAACGAGCACTCAGACAAAATCCGCGACGCGTCGTGCTCAGCACCAGCGGCGACTTACCTGCACAAAGCAAACTACTGCAACCCGATCTCGCTTCGGGTACATGTGTTGTCGTTAGTAAAAACAGTTCAATACAACAACAGCGCTGGCTACAAAAACAAGGCGTTGAAGTTGTCCCGATCGCAGTTGATGCACAGGGGCGACCTGATATGCTGGCGGTCCTTCAGATGCTGGCTCGCAAGGGATTGATGCATGTCCTCATCGAAGGTGGTAGCGATATATTTGGCACCGCGCTTGATCGCCAACTTATAGACCATGTTGTGGCGTTTATCGCTCCAAAACTCGTAGGGGGCAAAGAAGCGATCCCCGTTGTTGGTGGCAGAGGGCAGGCAGTTATGAAAAAAGCGCTGCAATTGCAGAATGTCCATAAGCAGATACTCGGAGAAGATGTCTTCATAGAAGGCGACTTGACGTATGAGAAAAGAGATACCGAAAAATAAGACCTATGAAATACACCAGTGAACGGCGTTTATCCGTACCAGAGGCAGCCCAGGAACTACGCATGGGGCATATGATCCTCATCCAGGGCAGCCTCTTTGAAATCGATGATGTCCTGTGTCAGGCAGCACAACATAGCAACAGGGAATTCATCCACCTTGCCGCAAAGTCGATGGATACGTACCTCAGCGTGGCACTCGCGGGGGAACGTATGGAGGCCCTGCACCTCTCTTTTATACATGGAGATCATGCAACATCTCCACCAGATACGGCGCTCACGGTGAGAATCAAAGCATATACAAGGGGCGATCTCAGCACGTCTTTATACATCGATGAATGTATTAGAACGATTCACGCCCTTGTTGATCCAAGGACACAGCCGGAAGATATCGAGCAACCTGGGAAAATCATGATCGAGCGGGCGCTTGCTGGTGGCACGCTGAAGCAGGCAGGATATAGCGAGGCCGCCGTCGACCTGATGCGCATCGCTGGCCTGGAACCAGGGGCTGTACTATGTAGAGTACCGCAACAGAAAGATACGACACGGGAACAGGATACATTTAATGAAGAGGAGCAACCTGGCATCATCTCGGTAGATGCTATTGCACGCTATCGCCGTGAGCATCGGCTCAGCTTTATTTCACAGGTCCAACTCCCAACGCACGAAGCTCTTTTTCAGATGCATCATTACCAGGAGATCGACACAAGCTTGCCCTATCTGGCACTCGTCCTGGGAGATATGCAATCTTCCCAGCAAGTCCCACTTGTGCGTATTCACTCCGCCTGCATGACCGGAGACATATTCGGGTCTCAGCGCTGCGACTGTCAGGCACAACTCCATGCCGCACTACACACAATCGCCACAGAAGAGCGGGGCGTGCTGCTCTACCTTCCACAAGAAGGGCGCGGGATCGGGCTATCGGCCAAGCTGCAAGCATATGTCCTACAAGAACAGGGCTATGATACGATTGAAGCCAACGAACGGCTTGGCTATGCAGCCGATGCGCGAACATTTGAAAGCGCAATCGAGATATTGTTAGAGATGGGTTTACGGAATGTGCGTCTGATGACAAACAATCCCCAAAAAATTCAAGCATTGGAGGAAAGCGGTATTACGGTAGAGCGCATCGCGCTAGAAATACCCTCCACCAAAAACAACGCATTCTACCTGCAAACAAAGCATGAACGCTTCGGGCACCTTTACGGTCCTATTTGAATAAAATACGTAAGATAAGCAGGCACGGAATAATAAATGGCTCTCTGTTATTATTTACATATCGATCAAAGTCAGTATCTGTAGGAAAGCCATTTATTATTCCGTGCCTCGTGTTGTGCTTTTCTTGTCCAAACAAATTTTCCCAGTGGAGTCACAAACATGGTTCCGACGTCTTATTTGAGAGGATACGCTTGCAAACAGGTGTACTCTGCCCCGGAACGCCGCAACTCGCTCTTCATCACATTCAAGGATTGTACAGGGTACACATCTGCAGAAATAAATTCCGTTTGTTTGCCAGTCAAGATATCTTGCAAGCGTTCGAGTTCGGTGGCAGAAAGAGGATTTTTGACACGCGCCAGTGTTAGATGGGGAGAGAAAGGACGGCTCTCGGTTACAAAGTCACGCTGCTCAAGCTCTTGATTGAGCGCAGAATGCAGACGAACAAGCGACGAGGATTTTTCTTCAATGCCCATCCATATAACGCGTGGTTGACGGGGAGAGCCGAAGCTATTGATGCGCGTGAGGCGATAAGAGAACGGCTCTCCCTGTTGGGCAGCGGCGGCGGTGGCCTGCATAGCCAGCTTCAACTGAGCCGCATCTAACTCGCCAAGAAATGCCAGCGTTAGATGAATACCCATGGGATCAACCCAGTTCAGGCGCGGCAAAGCCTCAGCTACCTGGTGGATGACTCCCTCCAGGTAGCTTTGGATCTGTTCATTCATCTCAAGCGCAATAAAAATTCTGGTCATAACGTCTATGCTACGAAGAGCATGGCATCCAGTTCGCTGCCATCGATCGTCTCAACCTGAATCAGATGTTCAGATATAGCAATTAGCCGATCTTTCTTCTCGCGCAGGATGTTCAGGGCCGTTGTGTATGCCTGATTGATCAATACGGAGACTTCGGCATCGATACGGGTAGCAGTTTCAGCGCTGATAGCGGTATTGCCCTCAGAATCGGGCTTGATCGCAATCTGGCCGAGCGAGGTCATACCAAACTCGCAGACCATGCGCCGCGCAACATTCGTCACATACTCGAAATCCTGGCTGGCCCCGGTTGTCACGTCGCCGAAGATAATCTCTTCAGCCGCACGACCACCCATCGCACCGGCCATCTTCGCAAGCAGTTCTGAACGACGTATCAAGTAACGATCTTCAGCCGGTGTCTGTACGGTAATGCCCAGGGCCATACCGCGAGCAATCGCGGAAACCTTCTGGACAGGGTCAGCACCGGGCACGGAACGCATTACAATAGCGTGTCCAACCTCGTGATAGGCGATGATCGCTTTCTCAGCTTCAGTGATGACACGGCTCTTCAGTTCAGGACCAGCCATCACACGCAAAATAGACTCTTCCAGTTGTTTAGTCGCAATGACCGTCTGTCCATAACGAGCCGCCAGTAAAGCAGCTTCATTTAAGACGTTCGCCAGATCAGCGCCGGAGAAGCCAGCCGTCTGACGAGCCAGATCACGCATATCCACGCCTTCGGCGAACGGTTTATCCTTCGCGTGGACCTCTAAAATAGCCAGGCGACCACGAATATCGGGTTTATCAAGCATGACACGACGATCAAAACGACCAGGCCGCAGCAGCGCGGGATCGAGGACATCAGGACGATTGGTAGCGGCAATCACCACCACATTGGTCTGCTTATCGAAGCCATCCATCTCGACCAGCAACTGGTTGAGCGTCTGTTCGCGCTCGTCGTTTCCACCACTTGCAGAGTTGGTACGTTGACGACCAACGGCGTCAATCTCATCGATAAAGACAATACAAGGAGAATTCTCTTTGGCTGCTTTAAAGAGATCGCGCACACGAGCAGCACCCACACCTACAAACATCTCCACAAATTCGGAGCCGCTCACGCTATAGAAGGCCACACCAGCTTCACCGGCCACGGCACGAGAGATTAAGGTTTTGCCAGTGCCGGGTGCACCCACCAGCAGCACCCCCTTGGGAGTACGCGCACCTATCGCCGTAAAGCGTTCGGGATACTTCAGAAATTCAACAATCTCCTGCAGCTCCATCTTCGCTTCCTCGACGCCTGCAACATCTTTAAAGAGGACAGAAGGGTGCGATTCATTGAAGCGTTTCGCCTTTGAACGCGAGAAAGGCATCGCCTGCCCACCCATACCGCTGCGCCGCAGGAGAAAATATGCACCTCCGAGGATAAGGAAAATCATCAGCAGTTCCAGGACACCCTGTCCCCACTGCCCACTCTGAGCACTATCGATATTGACAGCGACACCATCATGCCTGAATATCTCTGTGACAGATTGTCCATCCTCTTTCACAGCATGATACTTTTGACCATTCTGACCCGTAGCAAAGACATCAGCCCCACTCAACGTCACCGACTTTAATGCATGACGATCCGCCATATTGAGTACATCGCTGATTGGACGCTCCTGCGCTGAAGCCCCGCCCGCAGTGGAACTTATCAGCCGAAAACCTGCAAAACCAATCAGCACGATGCCTAACAAGATCAATGC